>WJJA01000590.1 GCA_014729955.1 bacterium | reverse complement strand
CCCTTCGGGCGGTCCCAAGCACGTCATCTGCTTTGTTCCGAAGGATTCGCGGTATTGCCATACAGCTTCATCCTTCGCGCCTCGCATCTGACGCACTTTGAACTCGTGAAATATTCGGGTTAGCATCCCGGCGGTCACGATACAGGTTGCTATCTTCGAGTTTGCAAGTGATGCCGCCAAAGCTGTTACGGGGCCGGGAGCAAGTCCCGGACCACCACCCATTGCAGGCAAGTGTGACCAGACGGAACGCATTGTCGAGCCTTGATCCGCATCAGCGGAATGCGAGGTGACATTCGAATTGAGTGAATACACCCCTTGAGAGCGCTCCCCGGGCAGGGAAGCAGAAAATGCCGTATGTTGTTCGACCCGGCGCGACAGTTTGCAGCGTTGGACGGGATACGATACGGGACCTTTTCTCAACCGGGGGAGTGTGATGACCCGATCCTTTTCAATGCCTGCCGTTTTATTCCTCATGCTTCTGCCCTTTTCCCTGATCCATGCAAACGACGCTGACGTATGTCTCGGGCGAGGGCATCCCTCGGCGTCTGGATTCGGGATGATCGGCTTGGCATATAATGTCTGGTGAACTGTCAATGATCCACTTTGAGAGGCGGGTCACACCCCGCTTACGAGAGCCAAGACCGACACAACGTTTCAAAGAGTGGGGCAGGCGTCCCTGCCTGCCGCAAGCCGTCAGAACGTTCCGTCCGGTCTTGCGCACGAAAGTATCGTGCGTGTGACCAGACGGCTGAGCGAGTCAACTGGAAAGACTGCAGCACCAGGGTTTTAAACAACGGTTTACTCGGGGGAGGGGATCATCATCATACGATTTACCCGCACGGTTTTACCGGCCCTTCTGATCATCACAGGTTTCACCGCGTCTGCCGAGAGCGCGGACCGTAGCGTCCTTCCGAAGGGTTCCATCACACTCCGCATTAACGGCTGGATGCAGCACGGCGAGCGCGGCAATGACGTCGAGAACGAGCTCGACAGCCTTACATCGTATCCGGAAGACGGATACAGCTGCCTTTTCGGGACCAGGGGGGGATGGGTTCCATTCAGCGATCGATGGTTGATCGGGATGGAGTTGGAGGGGCGATGGAAGAAGAGCGACTACTACGCCGTCACTGACAGCACCCGCCGCAAGTCGGCCAAGCGTGTGCACAACTATTACATCGGGCCGTGGAGCGCGTACTACATCCCGCTTCGCGCGAATCGCCTGTACCTCGTGACCGAAGCGACCGCCGGTGTCGCCATGCAGAGGAAAACGATACGATGGCACAAGGATGAATTCCTGTGGAATCCTGAACCGTTTGACGAGTCGTATTTTCATCAGGACGGATTCCTGTTCGGATACGGCGGCGGTGTCGGGTGCAACCTGGCGCTGTTCCTTACCGATCACATCAGCGTGCAATGGGGTGTCAACTATCGCATCGCGTGGATGGAGGGGGACCGTGACTATGGATCCGAGACCGGGGAGGACGTGCCGCAAAACGTGCGGGAACAGGCACAACATTCGACCTTTCATTTCCAGGCGGGCCTCAGTCTGCATCTCCAGGCCGGGAGGGCAACGAAATGAATCGCTTCTCTGCAGGTCTGCCGATATTGCTGTTGCTCTGCTCCCTGTTTGTCGCCGCACCACCCGCTGCCGCACGTTCAGCCGGCGACAGGCCCGACCTGGCGAAAGGCAGCCGTCTCCTCGGCGCCGAGTTTATGTTTTATACGATGACGAGGGATCTGGAGTATCATAGCGACAGCACATTCATCCATGTATCCGACAGCCGCGATACGCAATTCCTGATCCGCCTGCATCACGGCACCTTTTATGCCCCGCGTTGGGCGAGCGGGCCCGAAGTTCAAATCAATGCTCGCACGCACACAGTCTATTCTCATCCCTGGTCGATGGACATCTTCCTCGGTGCCTGGTCACGATACTACCTCTACACCTTCCGGGATATCGCAGCGTTCTATCCGGAGATCGCTGTCGGCTATGAATGGCAGACACGCTGGGATGTGGGAGTATGGCAAAACGAGATGGAGTATTCCTTTCACGGACTCGGGTATCGTTTCGGCGGAGGTGTCGGATTCTTTCTTACCGAGCGTGTCAGCCTGGACATGACACTGCGATACCATTTTGCGCGCCTGCACGGTGCCGTCACCTTCGACAGCGAGTATGAGGCCCGTCGCGATGTCGACGAATTCGAAGCGATGTTCGGGATCGATTTCTTTTTCGGCCCAAACGATAAAGGGGAACGTGAACGATGAATCAATCGAGATATGCCGTGCCGGGATACCGGCGGACCCTGCTGCTGCTTTCCGCTGCGGTCCTGCTGCTCCAGCTTTGCACGGTCCATCGTGGGTTCGCGAAAGAGACGAAAACGGCAGGCGCCGCGGAGATCGACCGTGGGTCGGTGATGGTCGGCGGATTCTGGCTCTTCCGTGAAGGGGATCGTGATGATCGATTACTCTACCTTGATGGATCTCAAACGGATCCTTCAACGAGATATTCCAACAATCTTCTCGCACGAATCGGGGCGGCACCGTTTGACCGCTGGTTCATAGGATTTGAAGGCGGGTATACGCTGGATACGCACATTTACACGTTCAGCAGCGATTACTATGGTGATGAAAGGCTTGACGCAAGGAAATCAGCCGTGTGGTACGCCTTGTGGACACGCTATTATCTGCCGATACGGGAAGACCGTCTGTTTTTTGTGCCCGATGTATCCATCGGACGGCGTCACATGGTTCTTCATGAAGCGCTCTTCGTAAACGATCAGCCTGTCCAAAACGAGCGTGAAGATCTCAGCGGATTCGGATATCGTGCAGGGGTCGGCCTGGCCCTGTTCTTCACACCCCATGTCAGCCTGGACCTGCGGATGCAATACCAATGGGACCGGCTCAAAGGGACTTACCTCGAAGGGCAATACAGCGCAGAGCGTCGTACCGAAGCCTGGCTGTTCCTGCTGGGAATCAGCGGCCATGTGAGCCTGTTCGAAGGAGGGAAATAGCATGCTCAAGAAGACCGTCGCTCTGCCGGTTCTTGTCCTTCTCCCGCTCTTAGCTGTCGCAGGCGGTTCTCAGGCCGAAACCCCACTCCCGACGGACGGCATGGGTTTCGAGACCGGCACCTGGAGCGTCGGCGCGGACCTGATGATGCTGAGAGGAGCGGAAGACGCGGAACGGGACCGTGAGTACTTCTACTACCCTGATTCAGTGTACAACGTGGAGATGCAGCATCTGGATATCCTGTTCCGCATGCAGGCAGGGCATTTTCTGTCACGCAACTGGGTCGCCGGGGTGGAGGGGTTGATGGTCGTTCGTGCAGACCAGGGGTACGAGGTGGTTTCCGGATTTGAATCGGAGCTGGACCTTTCCTTCTCGATCTGGTCACGCTACTACTACTTCCCCTTCAGCGCACTGTTTGCGATTTATCCTGAAGCGGCTGCGGGGTATGAGATCTCATCGCTCAGGTTTAGCTCAGCCGGTAGGAGCGGTGCACACTGGAACTACTATTCCGACGCACGTCTTCTGCACGGTCCCGGTTATCGTGTCGGAGGCGGGATCGCGCTGTTCTTGTCACGAACCATATGCGCCGATTTCACTTTCCGATACCACAGCGCCGACCTGGCGAACGAGGGCATGCACGAGCGTGAATCACGTATCGAACGCCGTGTACGTGAACTGGAATTCATGATGGGAATGAAAGTCTTCTGGAAATGAGGCTCCAACACTACAGTTGCACGCTTTGCCCGGTGGATTCGTCGGCTTTGAGCTAGCCCGCATATTTCACGAGTTCAAACTGTGTCAGCGTGCGGTCCCTCAAGCCAGGTGCAGCAGGATGCCCATAAAGTGGGAGATGCTGCCGCTGAGCACAAACAGGTGCCAGACCGTGTGATGGAAGGGGAAGGTGCGCCACACATAAAAGACGACACCGAGGGAATAGCATGCGCCGCCGACGATCAACCAGAACAGCATCCCGGGCGGAACCATTGCGAGCATCGGTTTGAAGGCGATCACGATCATCCAGCCCATCAGAAGGTATATCAACACTGACAATACTTTCAGCCGTCCGATGAAGAAGATCTTGAACAGCACGCCCAGGATCGCGAGCCCCCAGATGACCCCGAACATGGACCAGCCCCAGGGCCCCCGCATGGCAACGAGTAGAATCGGTGTGTAGGTACCGGCGATCAGGAAGTAGATCGATGCGTGGTCCATCAGCTTGAAGAAGCGCTTCGTTCTCTCCCGGGTGAAGGCGTGGTACAAGGTGGATGCGAGGTAAAGCATGATGATCGAAGCGCCGTAGATGCTGAAACTGACCACACGCCAGGCATCGCCCTGCCGTGCCGCGAGCACCACGAGGATGACCAGGGCCGCGATACCGAACAGCACACCGAGACCGTGGCTGATGCTGTTGGCGATCTCCTCACGCAGGCTCTGCCGGCGCCATTGCAGCGGAGGCGGGTCGGGTTTGTCTCTCAAGGGCCTTCCTGTTGCTACGGGGCTGGTGCCGTTTATGATCCGGTTTGAGTGTCGCGTCACATTACGCTTACGGGGGCTTGGACACGACACAACGTTCCACGATGCGGGGAAGAACATACGGCATACACGGGGAGTTTGCCAAATCCCGGCAACATTGACTCCGAACCCCCTCCTGCCTGGTCACAACCCGCTGATGTGGGGAGAGACACTCGTTTCCCTCATATGAGTGAGGCAAGCGTCCCTGCCTGCCTCTGCAATCGGTTTTTCCACCTCTGCTGTGAAACTCGAACCCAAACCGCGGCAGGCCGCTAGCCCGAATCTTTCATGAATGATGAAAGCGAGCTATGGTAAGGACTGGTTTTACAGGAAGATGTTCCCCAATTTGTCACTTCCTCCCGGCGACGGTTTGTACCCAGACGTAAAAGAGAAAAACCCATTTACTCATTCACCCTTCGGGCGATCCCAAGCACGTCATCTGCATTGTTCCGAAGGATTCGCGGTATTGCCATACAGCTTCATTCTTCGCGCCTCACATCTGACGCAGTTTGAACTCGTGAGATATCCGGGTTAAGATGATGTTGCACAGGCCGGTACAGGGACTCGGCACAATGTCGTTGACCCCGCGTCCCATTGAGCCGGCAAAACAGCGCTGCATACAAAAAACGCCCGCCTTCCCGGGAAAGGGAAGATGGGCGGTGCGCTTTATGATGTGCTCTGTCGATCAGCCTCGGCTCACCCCTTCGGCTGCTTCGGCGACGGTTTCCTCGTTCTTGGCGCCGGTTGCGATGTCGCCGAGCGATACCACGCCGACCAGGCGCTTGTCGTCATCATTATTCAGTACGACAAGACGTCGAACCTGCTGTTTGGCCATGTTTTCAGCCACATCTTCGACATCCTGTCCTTCATAGCAGTAAAGGACATCATCGTCGGACATGACCGTACGCACGTGGGCAACGGCAGGATTCTGACCGCCGGCCACGGCGCGAACCACGATGTCACGGTCGGTCAACACACCAATCAGTTTATCGTTCTCTTCCACCGGCAGCATACCGGTGTCGTTTTCTCGCATCATTTTCGCTGCTTCTTCCAGCGTGTGCTCGGGATACGCACGAACAACATCCTTCGACATAATCTCTTTGATCTGCATGGTTCACCCCTGTTGTCTTTGGTTCCAGTTGTCCAGTTCATGATGCCGGTCGTTGGGTCTCGGGCGGGCGGTGTGTTCGATGGTAGTCCCGGCAAACCTGTCGTGGTGCCGCTGACGGCTTCGTCGCGTTCGTGGTCGTTGTCGTGGTGTCGCGGTCATCGTTGTCTGGTTGTCGTGGTCGCGACACCGTCACCTCGTGGTTTACGGTTCACCGGCGGTGGTTGCTCCGAACACAAACCGCACCGCCAGGTGGTAGCCGACATCTATGTACTCAAGATCGGTACGGTGTCCGATCCGCTAAAGTTCGCAAAACCATCAGAAATACTAATCTAATCCGCGATTTCAAACCACAAGAGAATCCTAAAGACGAAATCACGTGAAACGATATAATTCCTTTATGATACCAATTTATAGCCTGCCAATTCATTTGCTAGCGTAACGATCTATCAATTCCCGCCACTGATTATTAGGTAAGAAGTGCTATACGCACAATCAAGCGCGTACAGGCAAATCCTTCCCTCTTCGAGATAGGTCGTATCCATGATGGGATGGTGTTAACCTGCGTCATAGCTGAAACATCCATGGTTAAAAATGCAATTGCCGGATCATAGAGGAAGGGGGCGATCCCTGTTGTCTTCGTGAAATTTAGTGAGAGCCGCAAGAGGACAAAATTTCGACTGCATATAGAATAAGTAGTTCTTTCAATACTATATTCTATTACAAGAATATTGGAGGAAGAATGGATCTTACCCATGCAGAAACCGCCCTCCTCGGTCTGCTCGCCGAGCGGCCGATGCATGCTTACCAGATCGAGCTGGAGGTGAGGGAACGTGACATGCGCTACTGGGCCGATCTCGGCATGTCTTCCATTTACAAGCTGCTGAAGAAATTCGAGGCGGAAGGTTGGGTGGAGGCCCGGCTGGAGGTCAGCGAGGAAAACCGTGCGCGGAAAGTCTACACCCTGACGCATGGCGGGGTCGAGGTGCTGCAAATGACCCTGCGCGAGTACCTCAGCACGCCGGAGCATACCAAGTGGCGTATGGACATCGCGATTTCCAACCTGGCCGTGCTGCCGCAAGACGAAGTCATTGCCTGTCTGAAGGCGTACCATGACGGACTGCGGGAGCGGATCGAAGGGTACGGCCGCTTGCGGGACTACCTGCAATCGCACCAGTGCCCGCCCTATCGACTCGCGTTGGCCGAACGTCCGAGGTCGATCTGCGAAGGTGAACTCGAATGGTTGAACCGTTTCATGGAAGAGCTGGACACGAAAGGAGGTGATCGTTGAACGGGAGTGTGAGTGAAGAGCGTGTACGGCGACACATGGTTAAGCTGTGTGAAAGCATCGGAAATCGTCATGTCGGCAGCGCGGGCAATCATGCCGCCGTCGACTATGCACGCGAGGTGTTGCAACGTTCCGGCTGGACAGTGGAAACGCCTGAGTTTCCCTGTGTCGACTGGACCGAAGGAACGGCACGGCTCATCGTAGACGGAAAGGCACGGCCGGCCAAAGTGTCGCCCTATTCGCTTTCCTATGACGGCGAGGCGACCATGATTGCGGCAGCTTCCAACGAGGAGCTTGCCGCGACGGACATCCGAGGTCGTATTGTGTTGCTGCACGGAGAGATCGCCCGTGAACAGATCATGCCGAAGAACTTCGTCTTTTACAACCCGGACCATCACCAACGGATCGTTGCCCTGCTGGAAGAGAAACAACCGGCGGCTCTACTCTGCGCCACCGGGAAGAACCCGGAGGTCGCCGGGAGTGTCTACCCCTTCCCGCTCTTCGAGGACGGCGATTTCGACATCCCTTCGGTGTACATGAAGGACGTGGACGCGGAAGCGCTGCTCGCCCATGCCGGGCAGAAGGTCCGCCTGACCATCGAGTCCGAACGAATTGCCTCCACGGCACGCAATGTGATCGCACGGAGGGCGGGGCGGTCGGATCGGAAAATCGTGTTTACCGCCCACATCGACGCCAAGCTCGGCACACCGGGCGCGCTCGACAACGGCACCGGGGTCGCTGCATTGTTGCAGACGGCGGAGGCGATGCAGGATATGGACCCGCCGCACACCATTGAGATCGCGCTCTTGAACGGGGAGGACTATTACGCCGTACCCGGACAGATGCACTACCTCCATCAGCACGAAGGACGTTGGGACAGTATCAGGATGGTGGTGAACCTCGACGGGACAGGGTACCGTGATGGACGGACCGCATGGTCGCTCTACGGAGTCGACGAGGAGCTGCGGCATAAGGTCGAGCGGCTGATCGAGGAGCGGGCCGGCTTCATGATCGGTGAACCGTGGTACCAGGGCGATCACTCGATGTTCGTGCAGAAGGGAGTACCGGCGGTCGCGATCACCTCCGAACGCTTCGAGATGCTCTGCCGTGACATCACGCATACCGCACAAGACAACCTGTCGCAGGTGGAGACGGGAAAGATTGCTGACGTTGCCGCCGGGCTGGTGGAGCTGTGTACGTCTCAGGCGGCTGTAGAGGGGACTTGACGCCTGCGCCCCTGGAATGCGTGCGGGGCGGTCACAAACCTTGAAGGGGACACCGGTTGGTGCGCCCCTTTGCTCCTCGTGGAATTCGAAATGCCGGGCGTTCAGGCGAACTTGCGTTTCAGCATTTCGTCGCGTGCCCATTGCGCGGCGCCGCGCAGGGCGTCCATACGCGGCAGGATCAATCGCGGACCGACTTCGGACTCGGGTGTTAGATCTCGCGGAGGGTAATCCGGAAACTGCGGCGTGATGGTCGGTTCACCGGCTGGTGAGGGGGTGATCTTGTCGATTTCGTCTTCAGAGACCGGGACATCGGGAAGGTCGCGCATTTCCATCGGCAGGCTATGGGGTTTCTCCTGTTCCACCGGTCGCCCTGCATAGGCATGCAGGGATTCCATCACTCCGGGCTGCAGCCAATTGTACGCGCCGGTGCCGACGCCGCCCATGAGTGCGACCTCGAGCTGCTCGGCGGGGATGCCGAGTCGATGAGCGCAGGATGTGCCTAACCGTCCCAGTTCCACACCCGCCTGGTGCAGGATGGCGCGGCTGACCTCATCGCCCTCTTCCGCCAACGCGGTTACTTCTTTGGAAAGATCGTTCAGCTTGCTGTGCTCATAGCGCGCCTTGTACACAATCGTAAAGATATCGTACGGTTTCTCCACCTGGAAATACGCGAGTGCCTTTTCCGTCAGCCCGGTTTCCGGGCCGCCTTCATGGGCACGCAGCACCGCACGTACCGCTTCGCGGGCGATCCACCAGGCGCTGCCTTCATCACCCAGCATCCAACCCCAGCCGCCGGAACGGATCTCTTCATCCTTCTCGTTACGGCCGTATGCAATCGATCCGGTGCCGGCGGTGACAATCACACCCGGACCGCCGTTGAAGGCGCCGTACTGTGCGATGTAGGCGTCATGATGCACCAGCACCAGCGCCGATGCCCAACGGTTCTGGAGGACTTCTCGCAGGAGGACACGGTCCCGTTTGCTGCCGGCTCCGGCCGCACCGACCGTTACCGCATCGGGCACCAGCCCGACCGCATCCGCCTGCGCCTGCAGTTCGCTGAACAGTTCGATGACGATCTTGCGGAACCGTTCCTTGTCGCGGTGCCGGACGTTCAGGGACGGTCCTTCGATGTGTCCGAATTCGTTGCCCTGCAGGTCGGTCAGCAATGCCCTGGTGGTGGTCGCCCCGGCATCCATGGCGAGGATCAGCTTGGCACGTGTGGGGATGGAGGCGGCATTCATGACGCGAGCCCGTTCAGTGCGCGGCGACGTTTGATCGCCCGAGTGCGTGCGAGGGTTTTCGCTTCAATCTTGTCCGCGTGGCGACGCAACGCGTCCGTGTTGCCGGGATGTCGCCGATAGCGATAGAGCACCTCGTGGACACGGTCCACGTGGTACTTCTCGCCCACTTTCAGGACCAGGTCGTAATCTTCCCCGTAGTTCGGGAAATCAGTTTCGTTGAAACCGCCCATTTCTTCGATCACGGACTTGTGCCAGCAGCGCAGGGCGCCGGCGCCGTCCACACGGAGGATGTTGTTCAGGTTGTATTCCAGGTGCTTGATGATGCCGAATTCGTCGAGTGTGGTTCCCTCTTCATCCATCAGCTCGTAGTAGCTGATGGCAAGCCCGCACTTGGGGTGGGTCTCCAGGTATTCGACCATCGCTTCCAGAGTGCGCTCGGTGTATTCGTCGTCGCTGTCGAGCTGGGCGATATAACGGCCCCGTGCGGCCCGTACTCCCATGTTCAGGGCTTTGGCGATCACATTGACTTCATTGTGCAGTACCTTGATACGGTCGTCCTCCGCGGCGAGTTGTTCCGCCACCTCGCGAGTATTGTCCGACGATGCGTTGTCGACGATAATGATCTCGAAATTCTGCAGTGTGCCGTTTGCAACCGAGGCGATCGCCTTCGGCAGGAAAGAACCGCGGTTGTGCACGGGGATGACTACACTGGCAATCGGATCGCCTTCCTTTACGGGTGCAGGTGTGACGGTGTTATCGCGGGGTTCAAGCCATGCCCCGCGACGTTTCAGACAATCATAGAACACCTGTTCGATTTCCGCTTCCTCTTCCGGGTCGAGGAACAGGTAGCTGAATCCTCCAAAGGCGCCGGGGCCGGGAAAAAACAGCTTGTCAGCCTTATCGAGCTCCTTCTGCTCCTTCGGATCCATTTTGAAACAGGGGTTCTGCACATGGTAAATCGGGCCGGTTTCCGTCATCTTAAGACGCAGGTCGTAAAAGGTCGTATACTTCAATGACGGATCGGCACCTCCGACTGCCTCCAATGCCTTGGCGGTCATTCCCCAGGCGAGGCCCATATCCTCACGTTCGGTAAGATCCTCCCGTAAGGGATGCAGCTGCATCTCGCGATGGCCGAGCAGGTAATCGGTGAAGATGAGGGATGTATTCAATTGCCGTGTCAACGCATCCAGGATTTCCCTGCACCGTTCGGGCTGCAATTCAACACCGGGCGGGATCCACACATACACATCCGCCGTTTCGCTTGTCCGTACCTGTTCGATCAATGAACCGACAGTTTCCCCCTCCCACGCGACCGAATGAATGTCCGGTCCGAACGGTGCCTCGTCGGTCGGGCGGTGGACATAGATGATTTCAAGGTCGGAACGCTGCAGGGACTGCATCGTCTTCAGGACATCTTCAGGGGCGGCGCCGGCCGCTGGAACGATCGCATACGCTTTCAAAAAAAGTTCCTCACACGTGGAACGGCGACCCCGCAGGGAGCCGCCGAATGAATGCTAACCCGTGAACAGTTGGCGGGAAAAGCGGTCAGATTTCAAACTCTTCACGGTCATAGTAGCTGTATTCCGGACGGGGTATGCCGCGCTTCTCATCCGCTTCCCAGATCTCCTCCAGCACCGGCCTTGCATCTTCCGGATGGACGGGAGAGTAAAGAAAGAATTTGCTGCCCCACTGGGCCACGTTCTTGCCCATTTTCAACGCGTGTTTGACGTCGACATCCGTAGGAAGGCGGCGATGGGCCTTTCCGACCACGTAGACCGCTCCGCCGTGCTCGTTGCGACGAATGATATAGTTTGCCGTGTTCACCCGCTTATAATCGTTGGCGCGGACGAAGATCGGCTTCTTCTGCCGCTTCCCCCACTGCTCCATCATCGCTTTCACTTTTTCCGGATCTTTCTTCAACATGGCAGCCTCCGTCTCGTATGCAAAATATCAAAGTAACGTTATATTGCTCAACCGTGCAACCGCTCCGTTCTATTCCTTGTCACGAGCATGTGGGACGGCCTGTTCCAACGGTACGACATCACGGGACGGCAGAGGTCCCTCTTGCGAACGGAAATACCAAAGATGGAGGAGAGGGCAAACATGGGAAAACATGTACTTGTAACCGGCGCGACCTCGGGCATCGGCCGTGCCACGGCGAAGAAGCTGCACATGGAAGGTTGGACAGTGATTGCGTCCGGGCGAGATGCCGGTGCCCTGGAAGCCCTGCAACAGGACGGGATCGCAGCTGACACCATTGCCGGCGATCTTGCCGAAGAGGGGATGGCACGCCGTGTCGGTGAAGAGGCGGTTCGTATCGCCGGCGGTGGATTGGACGGACTGGTGCATGCGGCGGGCATCCTGGTCCCCGGCGGCATGGACAGCGAAAGCGAAGAGGGGTTCGACAGGCAGATGACCATCAACCTTTCCGCCTCGTTTCGCATCCTGAAAGCCTGCTGGGAAGGCTTGAAGACGAAGCAGGGCGCTGCGGTCCTGGTAAGCTCCGTCACGGGCCTGCGTTCCTTTCCCGGCCTGGTGAGCTACTGTGTCAGCAAGGCGGGTGTGGACCAGCT
This sequence comes from bacterium, assembly GCA_014729955.1. Lineage (GTDB taxonomy): Bacteria > Electryoneota > Electryoneia > Electryoneales > Electryoneaceae > WJJA01. The sequence continues at coordinate 1,814 of WJJA01000590.1, read as the reverse complement.
TGTACGTTGTGCCGCGCTCGACGGCGCTCCGCACCAGGTGCGCATCAATGGCATCAACCCCGGGGTGGTGGTGACCGAACTGCACAAGCGCGGCGGGATGGACGAGGAGAAGTACGAGGGCTTTCTCGAACACAGCAAAACCACGCACCCCCTGGGACGTGTCGGCGAATCGAAGGAAGTGGCGAAGCTGATTACGTTTCTGCTTGACGGCGACCGTTCCGGCTGGATCACCGGCGTGACCATGCCGATCGACGGCGGCCGGCAGCTGACCTGTGCGCGTTGAAACAGCGGGATGAAGAGCCGGGTGACGGTGAAATCAATCGTCCTCGAACTGGCCGAGCGGAACCGGTGTGCTGTTGACCAGGGTGAAGTCGAGCATCAGCTGAGAATCGCCTCGGGCGCGGCGAACCTCTTCCGCCAGCGCGAGCAGTCTCCGAAAGGCGCCGTCGTGGATACGGTGGATCGGGTGGGTGGAGGATTGCAGCCCGGTCGCCTCACGGACCGCATCCACCGGCAAATCCAGCTCGTAGCGTTGCCAGCGGGTGCGTTTGCCCAGACGCCAACCGGGGTGGTCACGCAGGATTTCCACGCCGCCGATGATACGTGACCAGCCGTGAAAACGAACCGGGGAGGTCTGTTTCACCGTCCATCCTTCAATCGTCGCAACACGGTCCCCGTCCAGCATCTCCTCCACGAAATGTCGCAAGGTTGCATAGGCACGGTTGACATCGCGTGCATCCGGGTGCTGCAGAAGGAAACTGCGACGAAAATCTTCACGTTTCGGCATGGTGCCGCCGACAATCAGTCCGGCCAGCTCCGGCCATCCGATCAGTGCATGTTCAGTGGCGGCCATTTCGCCCCAACGATGCTGCCCGGGCGGTTCCGGCACACCGAAGGCGCTGTCACGAGGTTTCAGCAGCCAGCAGGCACGAGTCGGCATTTTCCGCAAGGCACGCCGGGTTGTCAGTTGTAAACGCTTCTCATTTTTGCGCAGTGCGACGAGTACACGTCGTACGGTCTTCATACGCGGAGCCGAACGCACCCATGTGAGCCACACCTCCGGGTCAATGCCCCAGCGACCTTCCGCGACACGTTGGTCAAAGGCTTTACGCAGACTCGCCGCCTGTTCGCTGTTCTCGAAATGATGCACATACCGTCCGTTGCCGTTACTGTCCGTATCGCCTACACAAAGCAGTACAGACAGCTCATCGACAATCAGCAGAAAGTAGGGGAAAGGTTCAGAGGCGGACCAACTCACTTCATGCCCGAGCTTGTCCAATTCTGCCAGCGCCTGCAGGGTATTCTCAAGCGCTTCGGGCTGTTTCAGATCGGGGTCGATGAGAAGGGTGATCGCCAGGCCGCTCTGCTTGTACCGTGCGGCTTCCAGGATGCCGGGCCAGAACTCGGACCCGTCGCCGGGCGGCATGGTCAGGCGTACTGTCCGCACGGCGCTTTGAAACCGTTCACGCGCCGGCGGAAGATAATCGACTGCGCCGGTAAAGAAATCGCTCTGGTTTGCCATGAGGTACCGTGAGAACTAACAGTGATCGTCACCCTTTCGCCTGCAATATACACAGGATAACTCTTACAGGAAACGGTACTTCTCAATTGATTGCGCATTCGGCCGGTTTCCGGGATCGCTCGCTTCCGATTCCGCTGCAACACTCCCGAGCTTGACATTCGACTCATGAGGCGCTCACCTTTTTCGTGCATTTTGCATCCAATCGTGAACGGATACCACCACTGTTTCGAGCCGGAGATCGTCTCATGAAAGTGTCGCGTTTCCTCAGACTGCTGCATGCACTGTTCATCCT
>WJJA01000589.1 GCA_014729955.1 bacterium | reverse complement strand
TAGCCGGCCTTCTCCAGGATGCGCCGGCCCAGCCGAAGAAGGGAGGATTCATCTTCCACGAACAGGACCGTCCCTCTGCCTTCCAGCGGGGGCGCCTGCCCGGATGAAACGGAAGTTGCCTTTTCCCTTGCAGTATACCGGGGCAGGTAAATGTCGAAGGTCGAACCTTGTCCCGGCGAACTGTCCACATGGATTGAACCGTCGTTCTGCTTCACGATCCCGTATACTGTGGAAAGCCCCAGTCCGGTCCCCTCACCGCGCGGTTTGGTGGTGAAAAACGGATCGAAGATTTGTTGCAGCGTATCGCTGTCCATGCCTTGCCCGTTGTCCCGCACCCTGATTCGCACATAGACTCCCGGCTCGCTATCGGGATGGTCCCGGGTTTCCTCCTCCGCGAGCAGAGCTTCGCCGGTGGAGATCGAAATCGTGCCGAAGTCGCCGACGGCATCTCGCGCGTTCACCACCAGGTTGGTCAGAATCTGGTCCATCTGAGACGGATCGATTCGCACCATCCCGGCCTTGTCCGCCGGCTTCCAGTGCAGCTCGATATTCTCGCCGATCACGCGGCGCAGCATTTTCAGCTGACCTTCGATGGTATCGTTCGGTGACAGCACCTTCGGGGTCACAGTCTGCCGACGTGCAAACCCGAGAAGTTGCCGTGTCAAATCCGCCGATCGAAGGGCCGTGGTTTCAATTTCTTTCAGATCGGTGTAGAGCGGCTCGTCCGGCGGGAGATCCATCATCGCCATTTCTACGTTACCCAGGATCACGCTGAGATTGTTGTTGAAGTCATGGGCGACACCTCCCGCGAGACGTCCGATCGATTCGAGTTTCTGTGCCTGTTGAAGCTCTTCTTCCAGCCGCGCACGCTCCTTTTCAGCCATGCGTCTTTCTGTTACGTCTCGACCAAGCACCACGAGACCTTTGCGGCGTCCGTCCTCGTAAAACAACGGCATTTTGATCACGTCGTAGATCTTACTGCTGCCATCCGGTCGAGGAATCGCTTCCTCGCCACGTGACAAACCACCGATCTGCCAGGCCGCTTCGTCCGTATCCTCACAGGTCAGAAACGCCTCCCGGTAAAACTCGGAATACTCTGCCAACTCCTTGTCGGTCTTCCCACGGTAATCCACCCCGGTGATCTGGAACAGTTCAAGATCGGCATCATTGGCCTCCAGCCAACGCCCTTCACCGTCCTTGAAACAGATGATGTCCGGGGTGGCATTGATCAGGGTGCGCAGACGCTCTTCGCTTTCCAGCAGCGCCTGTTCGGCGAGTTTGCGGGTGTTGATGTTGTTCACTACACCGACAATCGCCGTGACCTTACCGTTCGCGTCTTTCAACCCACGAATCGCCACTTCACCCCATACGGGTGTGCCGTCCTTGCGCAGGTAGCGTTTCTGATAATGGCGGAATTTCGCACGGCCCTCCGCGACGACAGCGAGGTTTTCTTTCGAAACAGGAACATCTTCAGGGTGAGTGATGTCTTCCGTCTTCAGACCTTTCAGCTCTTCCGTGGAATACCCCAACATCTCGGTGTAATAGGTGTTAAAGTCGACGTAGACATTGTCCGGGGTACGGATGCCGATACCGATGGCAGAGTTTTCGAACACCGCACGGTAGCGCTCCTCGCTTTCCTGCAGCGCCTGTTCGGCACGTTTTTTCTCCGTGATGTCAATCCCCAGGGACAGCAACCTTCTTGTGCCCCCGATTTCCATCAGTTCACCGGAATAAAGAATCAGAAGCGGGGTACCGTCCTTGTGGGCAAGCATCAATTCCAGGTTTTCGACTCGGCCTTTGGATTCAAACTCCGTCATGAGCTTTGACCGTTCGTCCGGTGTGATGATGCCGAAATCGGTCGCACGTTTCCCGATCACATCTTCGCGCAAAAAGCCGCTCGTGTCGAGGAATGCCTGGTTGACGTCATGGTAGGTGCCGTCCTCAAGATCACTGATCGCCATCATGATGGGAGCACGGTGGAAGACCTTGGAAAACGTTTCAAGCGCGTCTCTCAGCTTCTCTTCCACCTGCTTCTGCTCGGTGATATCGATGACAACAATACCTGTGGTACGATCCTTTGTTTTGTCCATGGAAAGCGGAAAGATGGTTGTGATCCAGTGAACCGTTTCACCCTGCATGTTCGGATCACATCCCTGGATGCCCAGTTTGGGTTTTCCGGTATCAATCACCTCTTTTATATGTCCGGTCATCATCGGGGCCAGGTCGGGAAACATGTCTTCGATCGCCTTGCCCGCGTGCTCCTCGACAGAAAGGCCGTTGATCCGAGCGAGCGCTTCGTTCGCGACCACATACCGGCACTGATCGTCAATGATCCCCAATCCGACTGCTGTGTGTTCGAAGAAGGCGCGGAACCGCTCTTCGCTTTCACGAAGGTCATGTTCCAGTGATTTGTGTGCGGTGATATCGTGTGAAATGATCTGCACACTGCCCGTATGCACGGCGGTGCCCGGAATGACTGCATAGGTCGATAAAAAACAGCGCTTTCCTGCCGGCAAATCAACCACATCTTCAAACGTGATCGGTGCATCGGATGCGAACGTCTTCGCGATACGATCCATCATCAATGCGCCCATTTCGTTGCCGAATAAATCGGAAGCGTGGCGACCGATCACGCTCTCCGGTTCCATCTGCATGTGTTCACAGGCGATACGATTCATCAGCAGGCAGGAACCGTTTTCATCCCAGCAGCCGATACCGACGGCGGCGTTGTCCAGCAGGCTGCGATACCACTGTGTTTCGTCGGGTCGTATGTGGGACTGATCCTCGTATGGATCGTTTTGCGACGGTGAACGCCCTGCGCCGGACGATGAAAGCTCTGCAAGCTTTTCTTCTGCCTGCCTGCAGCGCTGTTCGAGCTCTTCGTATGAAGGTGTTCCGCGGCTGGAATTCATGGGTACTCCACTCGTTACCGGGTCGAACACTCAAGATACTCCAAGGGAATTGACATACGTCACTTCATGATTTGCCTGAGTCTGACAGATAGTCTGATCTGGAAAGCTGTGCGAAGGGGAAGAATGGATCAAGTAGTAAAGTAACGAAAAAAACCAAACCCTGCCGGGTCGGGAGAGCCGGAAACGTCGGATTTTCATGGTGCGGGTCCGGGCGATACGCTGTGTCGGATTGTGACCGGACGGAACGTCAGGAACGGATCACTCAGGCACGTGAAACGGTTTACCCATGTCGTGAAACGGTCCACCCATGCAAGAGTTCTCTCTCGCACAACCAGGCCGTACGGGTGTCCTGAAGTCATCGTCGAACTGCTCGATCAGCGCAGCAGAACGGCTCGCCGAACCTGTGTCCGTTCTCCCGCACGCAGCCGGACGAAATAGGTGCCGCCGGCCAGATCTTGTCCGGGCAATCGCTTCACATGGACGCCTTCCATGTGAAGCCCATCCGCGATCGACAGCACCTTTCGTCCTAACAAATCCAGGAGATCGAGGTCGATATGGTCCGTCTCGTCGATGGTAAACCGAACCACCGCTTCATCGTTGAACGGGTTGGGATAGACCGGGTAGAGCTCCATGTCGGTGGGAAGCGAAGAGCGCCCGTTGTTCGGTTCGCTCCAGTTGCCCGCTTGACCAATTGTCATAATCTGATTGACCGGCAGAGATCCATACACATCTTCTGTCCCGTCCGGCCGGCTCACGGCAAGCGAATCCACGACCGTCGCATCGCCCAGGCCCACATGCAATCGCAACGATTGCCCGCAATATCCGGTCTGTCCTTCCACGACACGCATCTGCTCGACCGTCTCGCCGCCGATCACCGCCCACACACGCACCACCGTGCCGACGGCTGTGGTGTTGGGCGATTGCCCCTGGACGTTCAATTGCAGCCAGGCGTTGGCCAAATCCTGGTCATTACGAAAGAGCAGATTGGCCTGGTTGTCATCTTCCCAACGTGCGATCGCAAGATCGAGATCACCGTCCATGTCGTAATCCGCCCATGCGACACCATAACCCCAGCCGGTCACTTGTGAGATCGGTTCCTCGTCACGCCGTTCGAATGTGCCTTCGATATTCTCGTAAAGATGGTTGGTCAAAGTCTGACTGGAGTACCCTTCGGTGATCGCCAGGTCGAGATCGCCGTCGTTGTCATAGTCACCCCAGGCACTGCCGAATGTTCGGCCGCCCTCGCCCGGGAAGGTATTGCCGGTATGCAGGGTAAACCCGCCTGAACCGTCATTGACGAACAGTTGGTTCGGATCGCCGCCGTGATTGCCGCAGAAAACATCCAGGTCGCCGTCATTGTCGAAGTCGCCCCAACTTGCGGTCATGGTGGAGTACGTGTCGGTGTAGAGTGCGGATTCCGTGTCCAGCGCAAAGCTGCCGTCGCCCTGGTTAATAAACGGCAGGTTGTGACGGTCGTCTTCGTTGGTCACAAACAGGTCGGGCAATTGGTCGCCGGTAAAATCACACCATGTGACCCCTCGGGCTTTCACCGATTCCAGAACAGTCGCATGCACAAACTCCTGCACGAATTGCCCGGTGCCGTCATTGAGGTACAGGTCGTTTTGCAGATCGCCCGCCGAATTGGTTACGTACAGGTCGAGGTCGCCGTCCGCATCGATGTCCAGCCAGTTGCAGGTTTCGGAGAAGTTGGAATCATTCACATGGGGTCCGTCGAGGACACGAGTGTAACTGCCGTCGCCGTTGTTCAGGAAGAACTGGTTTTCGTCGCCGTACCAGTTGACCACAAACACGTCCAGATCGCCGTCCCCGTCTGCGTCCGCCCAGCTTGCGCCGTCGCTTCGGCCCAGGCTTGACGTGAGAGGATCGCCGAGCACACCAACGAACGTTCCATCGCCCTGGTTACGGTAGAGTTTGCTGTTCTGACCGCTCGAATTGGTGACAAACAGGTCGAGATCGCCGTCGCCGTCCTCATCGATCCAGTTGACGGAACGGGAATCGTTCACGTCCGTCACGACCGGTCCTTCCGTCAGACGAGCGAAAATCTGGGCCCGAGAGATCGGGATGGCGGCAAGCATAAAAGTGGTCAAGAGGAAAACCGTGAGTCCGGTACGGTGATCTTGAAACGTCATCGGCATGGTCGTCTCCCTGTCATGGTATGGTAGTTCTAACCCGAATATTTCATGAATGGAGAGAACATTCTTTTCTTAAAAACTATAGTAACAATAAGATAATGTCACGCTATACAGATTTTCTCTGACACAGATTGTGTCCAGGCCAACCTCATCTATTCCTTCCCCCTTCGGGCGGTCCCAACTGCGTCATCTGCTTTGTTGCGAAGGATTCGCGGTATTACCATGCAGCTTCATCCTTCGCGCCTCACATCTGGCGCAGTTTGAACTCGTGAAATATTCGGGCTAAGCCGTCTCCCAATGGCTCTCGACGATGCGAACCTGTTGAATCGCGTATGAAATCGCATCATGGTGGTTTTTGGAACGCTACACTTCCCGGTCTGTTCTACGCACAACGGAAGCTCATAGCAATCCCGCGCCGACAAGCGGCCGGGCAATGGTTGCCGTGGATCGACGGTTGTGAATCCTGTCGCGCATGGTAGCGTCCGGATACGATCAAGCAAGGTTCACGCCGGGAACGCAACGGAGGCACAGCAAAGAGCGCGGCGTTCGCAGGAAAGAGAGCAAGGCATGGTTCCGGAAGGCAATCCGGGGACGCTATGCAGGCAGAAAGCCGCTGACCATGAGCCGATGCAGCACACGGTCTGCTTCCTGCTCCGCCATGTCTCGAAATGCAAGGTAGTCTTCCACTTCAAGACCCGTTGGATCATCGATATCCCGTTCCTCGATCTCGTCGTGGGCACGTCCATACTCCAGGATGGTAAAAACCTTCCCTTCCAACTGAGGGTACTCTTTCAGGATCTTGTTTTTATGCTGCTGCTCCATCGTGAGGATGAGATCGGCACGGGAGGCGTGGGCAGAAGAGAAACGTGCCGAGCGGTGACGGGACAGATCCAGTCCCCGTGATCCGGCAACGTTGGTGATCACCAGGTGGGCGGGTCCGCCGTCTGTTGCTTGTGTTCCAGCCGATTCAATCGTCACTCCGGACGGCATCCTGCCCTTCTTGTCCTCGATCTTCTTCTGCATCAACGCGGCAAAATAAGGACTGCGCGTCATATTCGCGGTGCAGACAATCATAAGAGTCTTTTGTTTCTTTTTGCGGCCGGCAAAGAGATTCATCGGTTGCTCACCTCAAAAGATCAGGGTTGTCGTACGTTTACTAAGCCGAATGCTCCGTGCCTCCCGGAGAAGAATGTACGGAGCCACGCACTGAATTTGGGGGTCGGTTCAATTCGAAGCGGCGAATACCGTCGATAAACGGCGTGTTTGCAAAATTCATATAGTAAACCCTTATAAAATCGGAGGTATAAGTTCAAAGAGAATTCGTGTATTTATTGAAACTCGGCCAGCATCACTCGTATACTCTTCATGGATTTCCATGTTTTCGCAACTCCCGGCCGGTTCGAGGGGCTCCGGCAGGGAGAGTTTTGCTCCTCGCGGTTTGAGACCGCGGACGGGTGGTGTGCGGCATTCCGTCACCCGTGTTCTGCCCCCGTGAGTGAGGATCGACCATGAAAGATACATCCATCTGGTCTCTTGAATCGACGCTCTCCCCAGTTCGTGATCATAAGGTGGACTTCCGCGTAATCCAGTCTCTCGAGGAATACGCACGCAAGATGGTAAGCACCCTGCAGGATCGAGTCAAAGCCTTTCGTGAGTCTTCCGGGGATCTTGCCGATGAAGTGAAGCTGGCGGCGGCGCGGTATCGCCGTACAGCCCGAGAGGCGCTGGAACGGCTCCGCGAGGGGACGGTTAATCACAAGGAAACGCGTGCCATCGCCGAACAGCTCCACCTGATTGACTGCCGCTTGTTGTGGGACCTGGAACGTCAAAGTACAACCTTCGAACAGTTGCTGTCCCTTCCTTCGCCGGAAATCGGCGAATCGATCAAGCTGGGTCTTTCGATGCTTGACACCTCGGAACGTGCGACGGGGGAGCGCATTCTGCAGGAACTGCTCACCAAGTATCCCAATCACTACGTGTTGCTGATGATCATGGGTTTCTATCATCTCGACAACGCAGAAACCGCGTACGTCGCCCGGTATTTCGAAAAGGCTGCCCAGACGCCTGCGGAGATTTATCCGGAACACTACCGGCGTGTAGCGTTGTTAAGTCTTGCCGGGTATTACGAAATGCGCGGCTACTATCGAAACGCTCTGAATGTTCTGCAACGTGTGGAAGGGCTTTCGGATCCGGACAGCCTGCTGCTTTACCAGACCGCACGGATGCTGGGCCGGCTGGAGCAGGAGGAGGAGTTCACCGATGTGATGCGCCGTGCGGTGCAGAAACGGCCGGAACTGATGTCGATCGCGATGGTTGATGCCGGCTTGAAACCGGTTTCCCGCGAGTTCACCAACATGGTGAAGCAGGAGATGGGCATGGTGCGGGAGGCGGGACGGTCCTTCAACGGCATGCTGGAGGAGGTGGATAAAGTCCTGGGCGAGCTGCGTCTGCATGTGATTCCGCCCGAACTGGAGAGCGACCTGGAAGGGTTCCGCAAGCATTTCGACCGTGTGCGCGAAGGAAACTACCACGCGATGCGTGAAGGGATGCGATCCTTTTACGAAGAGCTGTTCCCGAAGGTGACGCAGAACATTCAGCGTGAATTTCTCCGGCGTGAACGGGCGATCGCGGATAAAATCGAACGATACAATGACCGGCTGCGACGGGAGATGAAGAGCAAGAGCAGCTACTTGAGTCCTACCGCCGGTGTCGGAGTCGGCGGCCTGTTTTACGTGTTCTATCTGCAGTTGCAGAGCTTGATGGTGTTTGCAATCCCATTGATGGAAGTGCTTGTGGCGGCGCTTGGGGTCTTTTTCGGCAGCTACCTGACCTACAGCTGGCTGCGGGGCGAAATGGAAGCCAAACTGAAGGATGAGATGTCCCTCAACGAGCCGGGATTGAATGCGAAACGGATCGCCCTGCTCGAGGAACGATTGCAGCAGTTCTGGGACCAGTACGCCGGCGTGGTGCTGCGCAACTGACCCATCCACGCAAAGACCTTCGCCTTGCTTCGTGCAATGCTTTCATCCACAGGAGTGTGGCGAAACCAGGCAGAAAACGAAAACCCCGGCTGCATGAGTCGGGGTTTTGGCGTCTCTCGACAGGGGATACAGCCTGCGCGGCCGGGATCACCCGAATTTCATCGCGTTGCGGACCTGTGCCATCGTTTCGCCGGCGGTGCTGCGAGCCCGTGTTTCGCCGTCCGCCAGAACGTCCAGCACATCGTCATCGCTCAGCGAGTTGCGCTTTTCACGTAACGGTCGCAAATGCTCGTTCAGCTTCGCGGCGCAATTCTTCTTGCAGGCGACGCACCCCAGCGCACCGGAACGGCAATCCGCGGCGATCTCTTCTGTTTCCGCCTCGTTGAACTTGGTGTGGTAGTAGTACACATTGCAGATCTCGGGACGACCGGGGTCGTTCTTGCGCACCTTCTGCGGGTCGGTGACCGCCGACATGATCTTCTTCGCGGTCTCCTCTTCCGTATCGCCCAACAGGATGGTGTTGCCGAGACTCTTGGACATGCGTCGCCCGTCCGGCCCGGGCATACGCGGAAATTTTGTGATCACACCTTCCGGTTCGGGGAAGACGTCACCGAAGATTCGGTTGAAGCGGCGAGCGATTTCACGTGTAATTTCGATGTGGGGAAGTTGATCTTCTCCCACCGGCACCACTTCGCCCATGTAGAGGAGAATATCGGCCGCCTGCAGCACCGGGTAGCCCAGGTGCCCGTAGCTCATCAAGACGGCTTCGGTGTCTTCGATGTCGTCGGCGAGGGCGGACTTCGACAGTTTTTCACGCAGATCCCGCACCTGTTCCTTCAGGGTGGGATTGCGTTGGAGGCGGGCGGTGGTCACCAGCATGCTGAACAGCAGGTGCAGCTCGGTGTGCTCCTTCACCCGGGATTGACGGAACATCGGGCTGTGTTCGGGATCGACTCCGGCGGAAAGCCAGTCTCGCACCATCTCGATGGTGTTGTCGCGTATGTTGAAGGAGTTTTCGATGTCGGTGGTAAGGACATGGTAATCGGCGACGAGATGATAGTTTTCGTAGCCGCCGTCGTTTTGCAGCTTGACCCAGTTTTCCAGTGCCCCGGTGTAGTTACCGAGGTGCAGACGTCCGGTGGCGCGCATGCCCGACAGGATTCTCTTGCGTTTCGTCATCGTCACTTTCTCTTCGGCGTGTTCAAACGTCAGGGGTGTTGATCGTACCCTGTTTTCAGGGAAGGGGTAATATGCGGGATCGAGGGCAGGGTAGCAAGCATGAAGCGAGCGTGCGGCGGGTTCCCGTCTCGCACTCCCTTTCGAAGCTGCCGAGAATCGCATCAGCCCTTGCAATTCGGTTTGTCGGTATCGTACCCTTTAGCACGGTTGGTCGTGTGATACAGCAGAGGCATCGATGATAGTGGGTGGCTGTCTCCGGCCCGGTGCAGCGGGTCGAAAGACGATAAAGCTGGTAGCGGGTCTTGGCATGTTGTGCCTGCTTGCCGTCGGTTTCGTACCGACGCAGGCGCAGGAAAAGGACGCTCCACCCCTACCGTTGGATGTTGTACCCCTCCTGGAAGAAGCGGTCAGCCCGGAAATTGCGATGGACGTCGGCGAAGCGCGTGAAGGCCGCTGGCGGATGAGCGATCACTGGGACTGGATGTTCTTTCTGCATGCCCGCCCGCTTGAAGGTTTGAATGTGCTCAGCCTGGAGGAGGCGCGTCGCACCATCGCCGCCAACTGGTCGGACGGGCGCAGCGAAGGCAAACTCACCGGTGCGGAAGGACGTATCGCTCTGGGCGATCACACCCTCTACTGGGTGGAGGCCCTGATCCTCGACGGCTCGATGCTGACACGGTTTTACCTGTGGGATGACGTCGAGGAAGGGCGCCGCCTGGTTGCCGATACGAATATCGATGTCAGCCTCGGAACCCCCGATTCCTTGTTGAAACGTGTGCAGCGCGAAATGACCGTTTCAGTCGCAGCGTCCATGTTCGGCATCGATTATAAAACACCGAAGTGGTTGGCCCGGGAAGAACGCTACACTGACCTTCATTGTCGCCTGCTCTATCCACCCCTCTCCACGCCCGCCCTGCTCTCCTCGGCCGTGCACCCGGTCGACCACAAGCCGTCCAAGGATTTCTTCAGCCTGACCGTGCGGCCGATCGCGAACAATCGGCGCTACGATGTACGTTGGGGCCCCCAACCAAACCGCAAGATGGAACCCTGGCTGCAGGCGATGCTCCCGGACAGCTTCGCGACGGACGGGAAGGGACGAGACGTGGACATCCGGGTAGAGGTGACGGAGCTGGACGAGTTTGAGGATAACCTGTGGCGCGGACAAGCCGTGGTGCGTCTACAAGCGCCGGATGTAAAACCGATCGAACGAACCTGGCGTGTGGGGATCGCTCGCTGGAAATACCGGCGTGTGGAATTCCGCGCTTTGCTCGCGATTGAAGAGGTAACCCGACTGCGCGGTATGCCTTTCCAGGGTGAGGTGCCGGATCTACTGTTCGACCGACGAATGGCCGACTGGCTGCGTGTGATTCACGGTGGTCCAAGCTGGCCGATAGAGATAGACTAGGGGCAATTCATGAGAGCGATTATCCTTGTTGCCGGCGCATCCCGGCGTATGGGCTCCATAACGGATACCACACATAAGACCTTGCTGGATGTAGGAGGCAAACCGATTCTCCATCGCATGATGACTTCATTGGAGGAGGTCGGCATACATGACGGGGTGTTCGTGTACGGCTACATGGGCGACAAGGTGCGAGAGTATGTGGAACAACAGTTCCCCGAGTGGAGCTGTGAATGGATCGAGAATCCCGACTATGCTGAAACCAACACGGCTTATTCAGTCCGGCTGACACGGGAAGCGGTCCTCGCCCGCGATGAAGACGTTTTGCTGCTGAACGGTGATGTGGTGCTGGATGCCCGTCCCCTGGAACGCACCCTGGAGGCGAACGGCTCGACGGCATTGGCGGTACGGTACGGCGAGATGGGCGAGGAAGAGGTCAAGGTGCGACTGGATGATACAAACCGTATCATCGAAATTGGCAAGCACATGCCCCCGGAGGACACTGTCGGTGAATCCGTGGGGATCAATCGCCTGGGTTCGGATATCCAGGAGGTATTGTACGATACCCTGCAACGTCGCATTGATCACGAGAACGGGGCGATGGAGTTCTATGAAGCGGCTTTCAATGATATGATCCAGCGCGGATACAGGTTCGATGTGGCGGACGTGACCGATGTGCCTGTGATGGAAATCGATACCCCTGAGGACTACGAAGAGGTAAAAAAGGCCGTTGTAAATCGACTGAACACGTAGGAGGTGTTGATAGCAGGTCTGCCTGCCCAAAATGTCGGATTTGTGTATCAACCAGGATACAGACCCAAAATTAACGAAATCGGATCAAAACGATGACCGAGCAGGCGTTTACTGTTGTATGAAAAGCATATAGGGAGTGGCAGAAACACAAGTTCCCTTGCGGGCTTTCCGGGGGTGTCCCATCGCATTCCTGCAGGGACCTTGAATTTCAGAAAAATGGTGATTCACACTTGATTTCTGTTGACACAACCCTAATATTTGGCTTCAGCCCTTGCTTGTATCCGGCTGATTGCCGAAACAAGAAATTGATTCAGATAGTGACTAACCGTTCAACGCTCGGAGGCTCAGGATGAACAAGGCAGAATTGGTTGACGCCATCGCGAAGAAGACGGGAGAAACCAAGCGCAAGACTGAAGGTTTCGTGGATGCGTTTGTGGAAACCGTGATGGACACCGTGGCGAAGGGTGAAAAGGTCAGCGTGGTCGGATTCGGGAATTTCGAGCGCAAGCACCGTGAAGCCCGCAAGGGTCGCAATCCCCGTACCGGCGATGTGATCCAGATCGACGCCAAAAATTACCCCGCTTTCACTCCCGGCAAGGGCTTCAAGGACAAGGTGAGTTAAAGCGTAGCGCGGGAAAAGCACCTGATGCGGCCGTGACTCGAGTGTCACGGCCGTTTTTCCATGGTATGGATCGAACCTGCTGTCGTACCTGTCTGCTCCCTCTTGACTCTGCTCCCGGACCATTCCCGTTGCTGCCTGTCGGCTTGTCGGACCGCAACCCTCCTGTCTCCCGGGCTTCGACCAGGCGTCCCTCTTCGAGTAGTCGAACCGAGTTAGCCCGTGTTGCGCATGTGCGAACTATGGAGTATTGTGAAGAATGACACGGGGATCCGGACGACAACCCGACACCAAGACAGGAGGAGCTATACATGCAGCGAATGCAGAACAAGCGCATTGTCATCACCGGCGCGGCCGGAGAAATTGCGAGCGATCTGGCACGCAAGTGCGTGCAGGAAGGCGGGATGGTCCACCTCGTCGATATCGACGAAGACGGTCTGAAAACGCTGACCGAAGAGTTGGGCGAAGACAACGCAGCCTATACGGTGGCTGATGTCAGTGACGAAGAAGCAACCAAACGGTACGTACGGAACGCCAAATCGCAACTGGGCGGAATCGATGTGTTTTTTGACAATGCCGGCATCGAAGGACATGTGAAACCGCTGACGGACGTGACGGAAGAAGAGTGGGACAAGCTGATGGGTGTGAACCTGAAAGGCATGTGGCTCGGCTACAAGCATGTCGCACCGGTCATGGCGCAGGACGGCGGGGGTGCGATGGTGATGACTTCATCCGTCGCCGGTCTGGGCGGGTTCCCCGGACTTGGACCGTATGTCGCGAGCAAACATGGGATTATCGGGCTGATGCGCAGCGCGGCGATGGAGGCGGCCTCACAGAAGATTCGTGTCAATTCCGTCAACCCCTCTCCTGTAGATACCCGCATGATGCGTTCAATCGAAAGCGGGACCGGCGAACAGGAGCAGGTGCAGAAGCAGTTTGAATCGATGATTCCGATGCAGCGGTATGCGGAAACCCGTGAGACGGCCGACCTGATGTTCTACCTGGCGACCGATGAAGCGAGTTTCCTGACCGGCGGCGTCTATGTAGTCGACGGCGGCATGACGGCCTCCTGACAGTCGGTCAAACGGAAACCCAAGCAACGTGTCTTATCCGGGCTATGGTCGCCCGGGGGACACGTTTTCTATCTCTGTTCCTCGCCTCCGGCTGGTTCGGCTCGGTCCTTCTGAAGGATGTAGAGACCGGTGTTCCAGGTGACAAACAAAACCAGCTTGAGTTTGTTTTTCAGGGCGGGGGCGCGCAGATCGAACAGCCAGTGAGGCAGGTAGCCTGAATGTTCTTCATGGAGGATGGTCCAGCCGTATCGTGCAAGGAGGCTTTTCAGGGTCGGGCGGCTGAAAGACTGAGGGTGTCCCTTGTCAATCTTGAATAGCTCCATCAGTCGCCGCACGAACAGCCCCCAGCGATGGAAGGTATGCTGCTTGAGATAAAGGATGCCGGACGGTGCCAGGACACGGTGTGTCTCTTTCAGGACACGCACGGGTTTGCGGCAGTGGTCGAGAACATTGTCCATCAAAACCAAATCGAAAGAGGCGTCCTCGAAGGGCAGGTGTTCGCCTTCCGCCTCGAGGTATTCCACGGCAGGGTCGCGTGCGGCGGTGAAAGATGGTACACGTCGAAAATACGCCTCGAGCGGATCGATCGAGACACGTCGGCCGGCGCGCGGCATATGACTCACAATCCCCGCCGGTCCGCCCCCGATTTCCAGGATTCGAGTCTCGGGACCGATGGCGAGGCGCTCTTTCAGATCATGTTCCACCTCTTCGGCGAATGCTTCGAGGTATTCAAAGTCAAATCCCGCTTCTACCCCTTCCCACCAGCGTCTTTCGTACTGTTGTGCGTCCTGCCAGCGTGACAGGTCTGTACCCATGGCATCAGCCTTTCGTGAAACCGGTTACCGGTCAAGGAAATAAGGCAGCAGACCGCATAAAAGCAAGCATTTCAGGGATAAAACACTCTGAAGCAGGATACGTGTCTCATATTTCGAAGATGCGGTGCAAAGCAAGATCTCTCCACGCCGGCCGATCAAGCCTTTCGACACGTCAGGGTCCGGACGTTCGCTTTCCGCCGGAACATAACAATTGGGTTGTTGTGAACTCATTTTCTGACTACACTGTCCTATCACCCGGCCGTTGAAGGCGAACCTCGGCTTTATACGCTTTGCAGACTTACTACGAGACAAGCATGCACTCGTTTATCAGCAGAATGAAGGCAAAGCTGCAGCAGGCGCTGTCCATGCTTGTGAAACAGCTGAAATCATCCAACACAGCACAAGTTCTGAAATTTTCTACCGCTTCTATCAGCAATTCCGGCATTTCTATTGCCGCAGGGTTCCTTTCCTATGCGTTGATTTCGCCCGCTGAAATCGGAATCTGGAAATCGCTGCTGCTTTTTAACCAATATGCGGTCTTTCTTGGACTGGGTGTGATCAGCAACGGTTTGATCCGAGAGCTCTCGTTCGCTCTTGGACAGAAAGACCATGAAGAAGCTACACATTTTGCGGAGACGGGACTGTTTCACTCTCTCGTGCTTGTGATTGTATTCACAGCCTCTACTGCAGTGTTTCTGCTCGTG
>WJJA01000588.1 GCA_014729955.1 bacterium | reverse complement strand
GCATACCCGCGGGCATTGAAATATAGACGTGTCGGCACAATGGTGGAACCCTTGCTCTCCACCTTGCGAGCCAGCTTCTTAATCTCACGTTTCTTCAGCAGGAGCTTGCGCGGGCGGTGCGGGTGGTGGTCCTCATACCCGCGGTTGGCATAATGGCTGATCGCCATGCCGATCACGTACGCTTCACCCTTTTCGATGATGACGTGCGAATCGCGCAGAGAGACCCGCCCCTCGCGTACGGCCTTGATTTCCGTACCCGACAGCACAAGGCCCGCTTCAAACTTCTCCCCGATGTGGTAATCGTGGAAGACCTTGCGGTTTTTTACTTCCGGCGATCCGATAGGCACAGGAACTCCAATTACGAATTACGGATTACGAATTCTCTCGACTCAAATGCCCGGCAGCGTCACTCTGTCCAAAACCCATGGACAAGTCCGGCGTAAGCCGGGATCCAGCGTTGTCTATAAGATATAGTATTATCAGATATTTACGATGTTCCGACGGCACAATAACCAGAAGCAGAACCCCATTCTGCGACAGCCTGTCAAACATGATTCCGTGTCATCAATGAAAGCAACAATCTCTGCCGTTTAAGAACCATTCTGGGTGTCGGGTCACACCCCGCTGACGAGGACCAACACCCGACACAACGTTTCGTCAGCGCTCCAATAACGTTCCGCCAGGTCTTGCGCACGATTGTATCGCGCGAGTGAAAGGATTCGCGGTATCGCAATACAGCTTCATCCATCGCGCCTCACATCTGACGCAGTTTGAACTCGTGAAATATTCGGGCTAGTCAGGGAACCGGTTCCAGGTAACCGGCCGTATCACTAAAATCATCATGAAGACTAACCATCTGCATCCTTGATAAACACCTCTTGCACGACCTTTTCCATTTGTACAAGCTCATCATCATGGAGATAACCAAAATATCGTTCCCGTATTCTGCCTGAAAGCTTCCCTTGATTCTGAATGCACAGTCGTATGAACAGGTCGATGTTCTGATCGGGCATGTCGACGATGTTCTGGATCGCGTTCTTCGTATCATCATACTTCGCGAGGAATTCCAATTCTTCGACAAGCTCAGTTTCAATCGTCTTTTCAATGAACCCGAAGAGCGCTTCCGCCTGGGGAGTCAAATCCATGTAACGATACCAATGCGCCGTTTCGTTATAGACTGACATGCTTCCATCATCTTCCAGGTTATAGTCCACCAGGGACAGGATGTTCCTGGAGAACACCTCCAAAGACTGGTCATATTCATTCATGTGGTTCAGCATTGCGGCAGATACAGGAAACATGATACCCGGAGGTATGAACCCTCTTCGGGCCAGAATATTGTGAATCAGGAATCGATGAATACGACCATTTCCATCCTCAAACGGGTGCAGAAATACAAAACCATACGCGATTACGGCAGCGTGCAACACGGGTTCAATGTCAGAACGATCAAGTCTCGCATGACACTCAAGCAGTCCTTCCATAAGGTCATGGATATCCTCGGGTTTCGGACAGACGAAGTGGATCCGTTCGAGTCCCATTCTAACCGTCTGGCCGATGAAGTTCTGCCTTGAACGATAATCAGACTCACGAAACCGTGGGTCCACAATACGGTTCTGCAAGTCTATCAGCCTCTCTTTGCGGCAGAAATCCTCGGTCTCTGCCAAGTGAAGCAAGGCAACAAACCGTTCGGTCCGGCCGGCGCCCGGAGTCTCCTGTTCAATCTCAAACGATGATTTTGTCTCTTTCGTATAGAGGTAGCTCAGGGCATGTTTCAACTGCCGGGTTGAATAGCCGGCGATGACATTCTGTACTTGTGCCGGTAATCCCGCTTGCCGGTATTGCTTGAGTGTTTCAGTTTTGCGTATCGTGGCGCAAAATGCATGGTTACCCAAAAGATTGTCATTGACTCGTTGGCGCTGGATTTTTTTTGCAGGATCAGCCGTATAGTACTGATCCGGATCGAGTACATCTACATAATTACCCTGAGACAGGTTGTCTAATGGCAGCTTTTTAGACGTCATCAATTCGAAAAGGTACCAGATTCGTCTTGAGTATTTTCCCGTTCGTTTTGATGCAACATATTGAAGGATGTCTTCTTCTTCCACAGCCTCGAAGAGTGCTGCCAGGATTCCAAGGTTCACACCGTCATATTTCAATGCGAACTCGAGATGTTTGCCCACCTCATCGCCCGGCCGGTATTTCAAGGGATAGATTTCTTCTACGATATCGCCCGACGTATGGATTGTGTGAGTACCGGTCGTGGCGACCCAAGACCGGTGCCGGTTCGGAACCACTTCCAGGTTGTAGCGGCGAACGAGCTCAGCGTATCCCGCCAACCTCAGGTTCGGGTCATCTCGGTGATGTTCAACCACAGGTTCCTCGAGAAAACGATTGCATAATCAGAATTTCTATTAACAGGAAAAAGAATGCGAGCAATTCGATTATGATGCGAGAAAAAGAGTTATTCCATGCCGAATAACGAGAAAAGCGATTATCGCAGTGCTCGAACTCTTAGCTTTATCATGTATTACCGATAAAACGGTTTCGGTAAAACCGAAGCGGCCTGCCTTTCTATCGCTGATCTGCTCCTGTAGCAATAAGAATCCGGGGCAGGTCGCCCCGCCCCGGCCTATAAATCTACGCTGGATCGGCAACTTAGTTGCCGAACTTGATCCCCTGCGCCAGCGGGAGATCGGTCGAATAGTTGATCGTGTTGGTCTGACGGCGCATGTAGGCCTTCCAGGCGTCGGAGCCGGATTCACGACCGCCGCCGGTTTCCTTCTCGCCGCCGAACGCTCCGCCGATTTCCGCGCCGGAGGTGCCGAGGTTGACATTCGCGATACCGCAGTCCGAGCCCATCGGGCTGAGGAAGGTCTCCGCCTCACGCATGTTATTGGTGAAGATGCAGGAGGACAGCCCCTGCGGCACCTCATTGTGCCATTCGAGCACCTGTTCGAAGTCTTCGTACTCGATCAGGTACAGGATCGGCGCGAAGGTTTCATGGTGCACGATTTCCCAGTCATGCTCGGCTTCCACGATGGTCGGCTCAACAAAGAAGCCGTTGCCGTCGATGCGTTTGCCGCCGTGCAGGATCTTGCCGCCCTTCTCCTTGATCTGGTCAATCGCGCGGAACATGTCTTCGATCGCCGCTTCGTTGATCATCGGGCCCATCAGGTTCGACTCATCGAGCGGGTCGCCGATTTTCACCTGCTTGTAAGCGTTGATCAGACGCTTCACGAAGTCTTTCTTGATGTCCTTGTGCAGGAAGACACGACGTGTGGAGGTGCAGCGCTGACCGGCGGTACCGACGGCGCCGAAGAGCACGGACGGCACAACCATGTCCATGTCCGCGGACGGGGTGACGATCACCGCATTGTTGCCGCCCAGCTCCAGAATGGTGTTGCCGAGGCGTTCGCCTACAACCTGCCCGACACGTTTGCCCATGGCGGTGGAACCGGTGAAGCTCACCAGCGGGATGCGCTTGTCATTCAGCATGCGCTCGCCGACGACACGCCCTTTGCCGATCACGAGGTTGAATACGCCCTGCAGGCCGTGCGCTTCCATCACCTCATTGGCAATGGTCTGCACTGCGATACCGGTCAACGGTACTTCGGAAGAGGGCTTCCAGACCGTGGGATCGCCGCATACCGCCGCCAGCGCGGCGTTCCAGGACCAGACCGCGACCGGGAAGTTGAAGGCCGTGATTACACCGACCGGGCCGAGCGGGTGCCACTGTTCCATCATGCGGTGCCTCGGACGCTCCGAGGCGATTGTCCTGCCGTACAGCATGCGGGATTGCCCCAGCGCGAAGTCGCAGATGTCGATCATTTCCTGCACTTCACCCCAGCCTTCCTGCACGATCTTGCCCATTTCAAGGGAAACAAGCCGACCGAGGGGATCCTTCTTCTCACGCAGGGCGATCCCGAGATCGTGGATCACCTGGCCGCGCACCGGGGCCGGAGTCATACGCCACTCTTTGAACGTCTCTGTCGCGACACGCATGATCTCTTCGTAATCCGCTTCGGAGGCCTGCATCACCTTCGCGAGTACCTCGCCTGTGGTCGGGTTGATTGCGTCGAGCGATTCACGGTCGTCGCCGCCGATCCAGCCGCCGGGGCCGTAGCATGCGCCGTAGTTCACATCCTTGATGCCAAGGTCTTTCAGAAAATCCATCCCTAACTCCCCACATTGTCTTTAGGTTACCGCCCGGCAAGTGCTGACGGATGCGCCGGGTGCATACCGTTTGCGGTTTGACTGCACGGCAGGAACAAGGAGCGGATCTCCCGACCCGCTCGGCTCAATGTAACACGGAAGATAGGTCAGTGTGAAAGCGGTGTCAACGAGCCTCAGGACCGGCTCGGTTCAGGCTGAGATTGCCCCGTCAGGTAAACCGGCGATCTACGCTTCTTCGCCTGAGTTTCTTGCCATGCAAGGGATTTGTTCGTATGCTACAGCATGGACAGCCCGGCGCCGCATTCACGACATCTGCCCTGCCATGGAGGCGTTGAAGCGCTTGAACGAGACGTTTGATCTGCAACGAATTCTGCCCGTGTACCGGGGGAGGAAATCCCGCTTAAGGTCGCGAGGTCTGATATGAAAATCCATCTGGCCGCCGGCAGCGACGTCGGGACGGTACGCAAGCGGAATGAAGACTGCTATTTGCTGGGTGAGCATATCGGTCGCGATCCGCTGCAATCCCTGTCCATTCACACGGAAGAAGAGAACTTCCGCCGGCGTGGTTTTCTGGCGGCTGTGGCCGATGGTATGGGCGGCTATGAAGGTGGACAGTTTGCGGCTGAATTTGTACTCGAACATCTGCGGGACAGTTTCTACCATGATACTCGTGACGGGGCCGACTTGCAGATGATTGCCCGGCAGCTGGTGGACTATCTGCACGCCGCCAACGACGCCCTGGTCGCGGAAACCCGACGTTCTGAACAACTAAGGTACTCAGGCACCACCATCGTGGGTTTCGTGATGGTGGAAGCGGGGTTGACGGTTTTTCATGCCGGTGACTCCCGCCTGGTCAGGGTGCAGGACGGGCACTTGATTTCCATCACGCAAGACCATTCCCTGATGGCATCGTATATGCAAAAGGAGGGTGCGTCCGTCGAAGAGGCTCTCCGTATGCCCAATGCACGCAGCCTGACCAACGGTATGGGTCCCCTTGCCGCCTTCAAACCCGCTATCGATATCGATCACGGCATTCAAAAAGGCGACCGTGTCATGCTTTGCAGCGACGGCCTGTATGCGTACGGTGGAGGGGTGCCGGATGAAATCCTGCGGGAAGCGTTGACCACCGGCGAAAACCTGGATGACCTTGTACCAAACCTCCTTCAACTCGCCCGCCGGCATGACGGCGGCGACAATGCCACACTGATCCTGGCGGACCTCGCTTGACGGCTGTTGTTTCGTTGACCGAGACAGCCTCAGGTTTCTCCCGATGGACAGAGACGCTCTTCGAGACACCCCGGTGAAAGAGAGCCATCCGTCCAACGGAGACAGATCGACCGGAATCCCTCCTTTCTTCCCGGGATGATCATATTTCGGGTAAACTCGCTAAAAACCATAGCATGGTTTGGTACGTATCGCCGGTTTTACGGCGATTCACCGCCCGGACCGGCGAGATTCACTGTTTGCAGGAACTGAAACGAATTGAACGAAGTGCTTGACAAACATTGTACCGGGCAAGACGCAGTTTTATGTTAATACTATCGGTTCTGTGGAGCACGTGGGGGACTCCGGGAAGGATGTCGGATTCCTGCCCGGGTAATGGGCCGTTGGGAACGTCCTGCCCCGCCGTGCAGCAATAAAAACCGGTAGAAGTTGACCTGTTGCCGGGGGGTGACAGGCTTGGTCGCTGTAGTACAGCAGCGACGGAACTTGGGCTGGTTCCGTCGAAACGGGAGAAGCAACATGAGAAAACTGCTCGCATGTTTGACGGCCGCGGTCTTCATTTTTTCGACCGCACCGGGACTTCTGCACGCGCAGGAGTTCACGGAAACACAGAAGATGCAACTGACGCAATGGG
>WJJA01000587.1 GCA_014729955.1 bacterium | reverse complement strand
GCGGGGGCGTTGTCGGGCGGGATGAAGCAGAAACTTGCGCTCGCCTGCACCCTGATCCACACCCCGCAAGTCCTGATCCTGGACGAGCCCACCTTCGGCGTGGACCCGGTCAGCCGGCGAGAGTTCTGGGACATCCTGAAGGATTTGCGTGAAGACGGCCTCGCAATCCTGGTCAGTACCGCCTACATGGACGAAGCAGGCTTATGCGACCGTGTTCACCTGATGCACCGCGGTCGTGTCCTGGGGGAGGGCACCCCGGACGAAGTGCGCGACACCTTTCCCCACCGTCTGCTGTCCATCGAGGGTGCGGACCTGATGGATGCCCTGCATCGCCTGAAAGACAGGTTGCCGGCGGGACGGCAGGTGCACCGTTTCGGGCAGAGCCTGCATGTGACCTACGATGAGGAATATGAAATCGCCGAGATTCGAGGTCATCTGAAGGGTCTGCGAGTCGAGTTGCACGACCTCAAACCGAGCGTGGAAGATGTTTTCGTGGAGCGTATGACACGTGAGGAGGCGGCATGAGCGCGCAGGCAAAGACAGCCGTACGTGAACGCCCTCCGCAGACCGAGGGTGCACGCGAAGAGGCCCGACGAGTGCGCGAGATGCAGCCGGACGACACGTCGGTGCTGGTGCGTAGTCTGACACGACGGTTCGGTCGATTCACAGCGGTGGACGAGATCTCTCTCGGCGTGAAGCGCGGAGAGATCTTCGGTTTCCTCGGCGCCAACGGCGCGGGTAAGACCACCGCGATTCGCATGTTGTGCGGCCTGCTGAAGCCGTCCGAAGGGGAAGCCTGGGTCGGCTCCCTGCCGGTGAGCAGAAAGCCCGAAGCGGTGAAGCGCAACATCAGCTACATGAGTCAGAAGTTCAGCTTGTATGATGATCTGACCGTGCAAGAGAACCTGACTTTTTATGGTGGAGTGTACGGTCTTCGTAACGGTCAGATTCGCGACCGTTCCGCGCAGTTGATCGAGCAACTGGGATTGAAGGATGCCGGCGACAACCTGACCGGTTCGCTCCCGCTGGGCTTGAAACAGCGACTGGCGCTGGGTTCGGCTGCGCTGCATCGTCCGCCGATCCTCTTCCTGGACGAGCCTACCAGCGGGGTCGATCCTGTGGCGCGGCGTGACTTCTGGGACCTCATCTACACCCTCGCGGAAGAAGGCAGCACGATTTTTGTAACCACCCATTACATGGAAGAGGCGGAATACTGCGACCGTGTCTCGATCATGGTTCGCGGGCGAATCGTCGCTCTCGGGTCACCCGCCGAACTGAAGGACGAGACCGGCGCGAACACGATGCAGGATGTCTTCCTGGAAACGGTGAAAGCATGAGACGAACGATTGCACTGGCACGCAAGGAGTTTCTGCATATACTGCGTGACCCGCGTACTCTGACCGTGGCGATCATGATGCCCCTGATCATGGTGCTGCTGTTCGGCTATGCGATCGATACCGAGCTGAAGGATTTGCCGGTGGCGTTCCTGGACGAGGACCGTACCGAGCAGAGCCGCGACCTGATCGCGCAGCTGACCGGCAATGAGTTCATCCTCGACGTCGCACGGTTGCAAAACCGTAATCAGATCGAACCGCTGTTTCGTGATCGCAGCGCTTATGCCGCAGTTGTGATTCCGCACGACTTCGGTGAAACCCTGCTCGAGGGAGGCGAGGCGAAAGTGCAGGTGCTGATCGACGGCGCTGACGGCAGTTCCGCTGCCACGGTGCAGAATTACCTCAACGCCGCGATTCGTCAGGCGAATGAACGCATGGCGGCCGTGCCGATGCCCGCGCCGTTGGATATGCGTGTGCGGTTTCTGTTCAACCCGCAGCTCGAGTCGCAAACCTTTATCGTTCCGGGTCTGCTGGCGGTGGTGATGATGATGATCTGCGCGCTGCTGACAAGCATCGCAGTCGCACGTGAAAAGGAAACCGGTACCCTGGAGCAGATCCTCACCACCCCGGTACGGTCGGTGCAGGTGATCACCGGAAAGGTGCTGCCCTATATCCTGCTGGCGACCCTGGACGCTGCATTGATCCTCGCGCTCGGTCTGACTGTGTTCGGCGTGCCGATGCGCGGCTCATGGCTGATGCTCGGGGTCTACAGCCTGGAGTTTCTGCTGATTGCGTTGGCGCTGGGGCTGCTGGTTTCCACGATTACCAGCAGCCAGCGTGTGGCGATGCTGCTCGCCCTGATGATCACCCTGCTGCCGACCATCATCCTGTCGGGCTTCATCTTTCCGATCGAGAGCATGCCGACGGTTTTGCAGTGGTTCACACGTATCATCCCGGCACGCTACTACATCGACGTGATCCGCTCGCTGATGCTGGTCGGGGAGAACTGGTTCCCGCTCGAGGGAGGCGTAATGGCGGGCATGGCGGTCCTGCTGCTGGGCATGGCGGTGAAACGATTTTCCAGCCGTTTGGAGTAGAGCATGCGAACGCTTGGCTTCATGATACGCAAGGAGTTCATTCAGCTCAGACGTGACCCGGCGATGATCCGTATCGCGATCCTGATGCCGCTGATTCAGCTGCTGGTGCTGGCCTATGCGGCGACGTTCGAACTGAAGAACGTGCATGTCGGGATCTATGACCAGGATCGTACTCCTGAAAGCCGGCTGCTGGTGGATCGTGTCATGCACGCCGGCGAGGATCTTTTCCTGCCGGCCGGGTATGCTTCGGGTCCGCATGAGCTTGAGGCGATGCTGCTGAACCGGCAGGCTGATGCGGTGTTGTGGATTCCCGAAGGTTTCGCGGCTTCGTTCGACACACGCGACCCTGCACGACTCTTCGCGCAGATTGACGGCCGCAATGCCACCCAGGCGGGTCAGGCGGGCGGGTACCTTTCCCAAATTGCCGCCGCGACCGCGATGGAAATAGCGGCCGAGCGGGGGGTGCGTGTCGCGAGCATGCGGCCGGACGGACGGATCGTGCCGGAAGAGCGCTTCTTCTACAACCCGGAGCTGGAGAGCACGTGGTACATGGTGCCGGGCATCATCGTGCTGCTCGCGACCATCATCTCGGCCGCCCTGACCGGGATGGCGGTCGTGCGTGAACGTGAGATCGGCACCCTCGAGCAGTTGATGGTGACCCCGTTGACGGCCGGGCAGATGATCGCCGGTAAAAGCATCCCTTTCGCCGTGTTAAGCGCAGTAGAGATGACCCTTGCGACCGTGGTCGGGATGCTGGTCTTCGGGATCCCGATGGTCGGTTCGCCGTTGCTGTTCGCGCTTGCCTCCCTGGTCTTCATCTTCGTGATGCTGTCCGGCGGGCTGCTCGCGTCCACGGTCTCCTCCACCCAGCAGCAGGCGATGTTCACGGTGTGGTTCTTCCTCGTGATCTCGATCATCCTTTCCGGCTTCTTCTTCCCGCTGGAAAACATGCCGGAATGGGTGATGCCCCTGACCTGGGTGAACCCGTTGAACTATTTCATGGCGATTGTGCGCGGGATTTTCCTGAAGGGCCTGACTTTCGGAGAGATGATGCCGAATCTGCTGCCGCTGCTGGGGATCGGCGTGGGCATGTTCGCCGCGGCGGTGCTGCGCTTCCAGAAACGGGTATCGTAGCCCGAGTTCAAACTGTGTCAGATGTGAGGCGCGAAAGATGAAGCTGTATGGCAATACCGCGAATCCTTCGGAACAATGCAGATGACGCAGTTTGAACTCGTGAAATATGCGGGCTAGACTGGTGAGTTGAAAAGGACGACCCGGGCCTGATCGGCAGACATTCACCAGGGCCAGTGCGACTTCACCCAGTCAAGCAGAAAGAAGTGATCCCGGGGCAGCTTGCTGCCTACGTCCAGGGGGGACAGCACAGATGGGTCGGTTCCGGGTAAGGTTACAGGGAGCTTTTCCAGCAACGCGACCGGGTCGGCAGGGGATGCTTCGCTAGAGCGTGCGGCGATCCGTGAAAAGGACAGCTCTCTCGACAAGCTCTCCTTGATATGATGCTGCGAGGTGACCAGGAAGGATTGGATCTCAAGACCTTCCCGCAGCAGAACCGCATGTACCGGTTCGCTACAGCCGGCCTGGAGGGTTGTCTTGAATTGACGAACGGGGTAGCCGTCCATGGTGATTCGAACCGTGTACTGCCCGACCGGCACGCCGGGGATCCGGAATTCGCCGTCCGCGGTGGTGGCCGACCCCATCGGCGTACCGACCAGGGTCACATGAGCACCCGCCTGGGGGGCGCCTGTTGCGCCGTCCCTCACGGTGCCGTCCAATACGACGGTCTCCTGTCCCAGGACCGGCAATGCCGTGACAGCAACGACCAAACACACCAATAAAGCACAACACCGCATCTGCTTCTTCCTCCCTGCGCCCGATTCTGTCCCGGTATCAAGTACCTCCTCACCGGTTCCTTGCAAATCCGGTGCCTGTGATTCGGGTACACACAGCCGTCTCTTGTTTGCGCGGCTTTGTTCATGATCGACAACGGTTCGGCATGTTGTCCGCTCCTCTTCTTCCGCAACAATGGTGAGAAGGCCCTGTGATGTCTGTTCCACAGACGTGGCCCTCGTGACACAATCCATTGTATCAAGCCGCGAAGCAGGCTCGAACAAAGGCGATTGTCGGGGAGTACTGCGCCCGGCACACCGAAACAAGACCCGGCCGGCGGAACCGGTCGGGTCATCAGTACCACTGCAGGTGCAGGTTCTATTCGCCGTCAAAGGGCGTGTTACGCGACCGCACCTTTGCCCGCAAAGAAGTTCGCCACCTTGGTGGCCAATTCGAGGCCGACACGGGCCTGCGCTTCTTTCGTGGCGGCCCCGATATGCGGGGTGACAGACACCTTCGGGTGGTTGATCAGTTCGGTATTGGTCGCCGGTTCGACCTCGAACACGTCCACGCCGAGACCCGCGAGCTTGCCGTCATCAAGCGCTTTCACCACGGCTTTCTCATCCATCACGCCGCCGCGTGCGCAGTTCAGCAGGTAGGCGCCGTCCTTCATCTTCGCGATGAACTCTTCGCTCACGAGGTATTCCTTCTGGGACGGCACATGCAGGCTGACATAGTCGGCAAGTCCGAGCGCACCGTCCAGATCCTTCGTGAACTCGTACTCGGTTTCGACGTCGATGATGTCATAGCCGATCACCTTCATGCCGATCGCCGCCGCCTTGCCGGCCAGTGACTGCCCGATACGGCCGAAGCCGACGATCAGCAGGGTTTTGCCGTCCAGCTCCACACCCTTGTACTGCTTCTTGTTCCACTCACCGTTGCGCATGGTCAGGTTTGCGGGGATGAGGTGACGGCTGAGCGCGAACATGTGCGACAGCACCAGCTCGGCCACGGACGCCGACGACGCCGCCGGGGTGTTCACGATTTCGATGCCCTTGGACTTGGCATAGTCCACGTCGATGTTGTCCAGGCCCACACCACCGCGGCCGATCAGTTTCAGGTCCGGGGCCGCGTCGATATGCTCCGTGCGTACTTTCGTCGCGCTACGTACCAGGATCGCATTGTACTTGCCAAGTTCGTCCTTCAGGTTCTCCTGCGGAACCTTCTCCATCTCGAGCTCGTGGCCCGCGTCGCGGAGGATCTGTTCGCCTTCCGCGGAAATGCCGTCGTTGACCAGAATCTTCGCCATGGTACTATGTCCTCTGTTGATGAAAGTCTCCGGATCCGTCGTGCCCTCAGATCCTCAGATCTGAAAGATTGATCGCGGCCGTCCTGGGAACGGCCGCAACACGATACGCCACTGGGTACCGGTTTACGCCGGGCTAAACGGCACCGGGTCGGTAGAAAACCGACCTTACCCGTTCTTCGCCATGAAGTTCTTCATGAAGACGACCAGGTCATCGATCGCCTCGGGCGGGGTGGCATTGTACATCGAGACACGGCACCCGCCGACGCTGCGGTGACCCTTCAGACCATTGAAGCCCGCCTCGCGTCCTTCCTGCACAAACTTCGCCTCGAGATCCTCGGACTGCAGACGGAAGACGACATTCATCCAGGAGCGGCTGTCTTCAGCCACCGGGCAGTGGTAGAAATCCTTGTTGTCTGCGATGAAACCGTACAGGGTATCCGCCTTCTGTCTGTTGCGTGCTTCCATTGCTTCCATGCCGCCCATGTCAAGCATCCACTTCAGCACCTCGCCCATCAGGTAAATCGCAAAGGTCGGAGGCGTGTTGTAGAGGCTGTTCTTGTCCACGTGCGTCTTGTAAGCCAGCATCGAGGTGATGCCCTCGTTGGCGGTCTGGTAGAAATCGTCCCGCATGATCACAAGCGTGACACCGGAGGGTCCGAGGTTCTTCTGCGCGCCGGCGTAAATCAGGCCGAAGGGGGTCGGGTCGAACCGATGGCTCAGGATGTCCGAGCTCATGTCGCACACGATCGGGACGCCGCCGGTGTTCGGGAAATCGAAGTACTGGGTGCCCTTGATCGTGTTGTTGGAGGTCAGGTGCACATAACGGGCGCCGTCGGTCAGGTTCAGCTCTTCGGTCTTCGGCAGGCGTGTATAGTTGATCTCCTTGCCGCTGAAGGCGACGTTCACATTGCCGAACAGCTTCGCTTCCTTGATCGCCTTGGTGGACCAGGAACCGGTGTCGACGTAATCCGCAGTTTTGCCTTCACCCAGGAAGTTCATCGGCACCATGGCAAACTGGGTGGACGCTCCACCCTGCAGGAACAGGACATGGTAGTCGTCCCCGATGCCCATCAGTTCACGCACACGCGCGATGGTGTCGTTATGGATCTTGTCAAATTCCTTCGAGCGGTGCGACATTTCCATCACCGCCATGCCCGCGCCTTCGTAGTTGAAGAATTTTTCGTGCACGCGTTTCAGCACTTCCAGCGGCAGCGCCGCCGGCCCGGCATTGAAATTCCAAATGCGTTCGTACTCCATCGGTCCTCCCTTGTGCGTCGTTTGCGGTTTCCCGCACACGGGTTCGGCTTTGTGGTCTATGCGCTTGCACTGCCGCCGGGTCCTGTGTACTCGGCCCGCAGATGCAAAAATGCGCCGGCGAGTGAACGTCCGACGCAGGATGTTTCGTCAGGGCAGCTCCGAGCCCGCAGGGTGTTCGTCGATCACGTGAAGCACCAGCCCGCTGCGC
>WJJA01000586.1 GCA_014729955.1 bacterium | reverse complement strand
GCATACGCCATGGCATCGTGCCAGCTGACATAGTTCACGGGGAAGGTTTCATGTCCTTCCACCGGGTTGTAAGAACCGTCCCGGTTTTTGCGAATCATCATCTCCGATTCGTAGTGCTCTTCCGCATCGGGAATCGAGGACAAAAAGCGGGCATATTGAGAGTTCGTAACCTCGGTACGGTCGATCATGAAGCCGGGTGTCCATGGAACTTCCCGGCCGGTATCCTTTTCGGCATGAATGACCGGCAGTTCCGCCGCCGGCAGTTCGACCATATCGGCAAAGGGTCCGCCCAACTCCCTCCAACGCCCTTCGGGCCAGGCAAAGCCGCCGGCAGTATCCGTTTGCGATGCCGAAGAACCGTCGGATAAGGAATCGGACCTCATGGCAGAATCCGCAGGCAGAGGATCCTCCAACAGCAGACTGTCCGAATCAGCAGACCATGCGAGGGTGTCGGGATCGGCGGCAGACGGAAGTGTGTCACTCGGAAGGCTCGCGAAGGTCCGGGACAAGATGAAAACCGCTTCGTCAGGCAGCTTTTTCTTGAACCATACCGTTACACTCATGTGCGGCTCGCCGGTTAAGGAATCAAACGGCGGGTGCATCAGTTCGGGGAACACGATCGTACTGTCTTGCAGCATGGCTGCAATCTGGAGATCGGGCGTCAGTGCGGTTGAGTCGTCCTGTGCAAGGGTTACTGCGTATGCCCATGCTTTTCGTTCGGTGTCCGGACGTTTGGTTTTGCCCAGTTTTTCCGACGGCAGGGGCTCTGTGCCCGGCATGTTGCCTGTTGCGAGCCCAACCGCAGGCATCCACAGGGCTGTCAGCAGTATCGTCAGTAGAACTCTCATGGCGCACCCTCCGCGAGGGATACCGTTTCGACTTTTAACACCGGGACGGGAGCATTGCGAATGACACGAAGGCCGACGGTATTCGATCGGATGGTTGGTGTCAGTTTGGCGAAACGATCGTTTCTGAGCCGTGCAGGCGGATCCATCCACGATCCCCCGGCTACAATCCTGTAGCGTTGCTTGTCATCATCCGGGTTCTCATTGGGCGCCCAGTCGAAGCACCATTCCCACACATTGCCTGCGAGGTGTGTGATCCCCGACGGTCCCGGCTCAATGTCCGCCGGCGCAAGCGTCGGCGGTTCACCGGCGGTCAGTTTCCGGTTGCGTGCGAGATAGTTCGCATTCGACCTTCCAGGCGGTGAAGAGCCCCAGGGGTAGCGTCCTCCGGCCAGAGATGCGGCATGCTGCCATTCGTCCCATGTGGGAATGCGGATGCCGTTTTCGTTTCGGAGGGAAGCATCATCGCTGTAGGCCGGCGGCAAGGCCATCTTCTCCGATACCCAATTGCAGAACTGAATGGCATCGTACCAGTTCACCTTGACAACCGGATGGAAGGGAAAGCGTCTCATGTAGCGTTGCACGCCCGGAAAATCGGGATGATCGGGCAACGGCAGATCCCGTTCGATGCAGAACTGCTCATAGGTGCTGTTGTCGATTTCGCCACGTGTCATGAGCATATGCTTTTCATATCCCTGAGGTCCCCCGGCCGGGAGAAAGATCCAGTCCAGCATCGGTGGAACATGTTCGTACAGCACAACTTCAGACGGTTCCGCGCGGTTGTACGGTGTTACCGCGCGCAGGCGCATGCTGTAGGGGCGTTTGGTAACGAGGTCGGATACCTGCAGCCAGCCGAGACGTGCACCGGAGCGGATGCGGTCCCGGTACTGCTCGAATTCAAACTCTTTGGTTTCGAGTATGATCTCTTCTGCGTTTTCATCCACTTGTTCCCACCAGACCAGCGCGCGGGTTTCCCCGAGTGGGAGTATGCCCGCCAAGGCGGGTGAGGCCAGTTTCGTGACGACAGAGGTCTGCGTGTAGACAAAGCTGCTACCGGCGGTCATGGCTGTCAGCCGATACGTGTAAGAGAGCTCGATGGTCAACCCTTCGTCGATGGTACTGCGGACATGGCCGGGAAACTGACCCAGACGGAGGGTATCCCCGGCCGGTTCAATCCGATCCAGTGTCCACAGTACGGCATCGCCGTCCCATGCGATCTGCGCACGGTGGTCATCCAGAGGAAACGCATTCAGGGCATACCCCTGGGCAAACCCCGTGATGGGCAGGACGATCAGCAAGAGGCAGGGCAGCAGACCCGATCGGCTCATGGCTTGCGTCCCCCCGAACGATTGTCCCGGGGACCATTCTCCGGGGGCTGGTCGTTCTGCCGGGATCGGGATGCATCCGGTTGAGCGTCACGACGCCCGAACTGCACCGGTTTTTCCACCGGCACAAACAAGGTATCGGCAAGGGTCTTGATGATATACATCGAGTCGTACATGGTGGTGTCCACGACGAAAACCGTGTCTTCGAGAACCACCTTCATCAGGTCAAACGCGTTGCGTACTTCACTAGCGCCCCCGGGGACACCGTCCTTCCAGTGCATTTTGTCTTCATTAAAACGCCAGATTCTCAGTTCCGAGGTCTCCGGCTTGATGATGAACATCCCTTCGATATAACTGCCTTCATAAAAATGCTCAATACCCCTGAGGAGAGATGCCAGAACACCGGCAAACGGCGATTGTTCTTCTTCTGCGACCATTTGCACGACATGCGATTCAGGCGAGTGGACAATGGCCCCTTTATTTTCTTCCACCTCCCAGTTGGCGATGACGGCCAGAAGCCGATCATTGAGATCCATCAGCGGCAAAATGTCTCCACCGGGATGAAACCGGATCATGTCGCCCTCGTTAAAACCATCCCCTTTGAAATCGAAGAATTCCATCGAATCCAGTTGAGTGTCTGCACTCAGCATCATGCCTTCGGCAAACATCTGCATGGTTTCCGGGTCTTTCAGGGTGGCTTGCACAATGATCTTGTTGCTTTGTGTTACCACCTGAGCCCTGACACCAGTGCATGGTATCGCTACCATCAATAGTATCAATACATTAATAGCGATTCGGAGATCGTGTTTCATGGGGCTTCCTCCTCCTCAGCGCTCGCTGTTTCTTCTGTAACTCCCGCCAGTTGCAACTGTGCTTCCACGTCATCGATGCGTTGTTTGACCCGTTGCATTTCGGGTCCGTTGCCCAGCCTGTGATAGGCTATTCTCAATATTTTCAATACATATTTTTGATCGACGAGACTGAGAGGATGCACAAGGTCGGGATGGACCGCCGCTTCGCCGTACAGTGTGACCCTGCGTGGATTACGAGCACTCAGCATGGCGAGATTCTTCAACGCTTCGGCCTGCCTTTGCGATTGAAACATGCTTGCCTGGTAGTACCATTTGAATGCCATGGGGTCATTTTTATCATTCAGGTACATACTGCCATAGAAGAAACAGAGTTGGCTGTAGAGGGCGACGGCATCTTTTGCGAATCCCAGGACGGAGTCGGATTCAAGGCTGGTGAGATAATCAGCCTGTTTTCGCAGCCTGTTCACATAGGCCTGAATCCCCTCCGTGACAAAGAGCGAATCGATATCGGGATTGATCTCCTCCACCTGCAGACTGTCCAGGACAGAACGAAGGATACCGAGTCCGCGGTCTCGTTCATCCAGCTTGGTGAAATCCCAGCGGGCCATAAAGGACTGTACCAGAAAACGCGACCGGGCGAACTGCAGGTCGGGTAGCAACTCTTCACTCAAGCGGCGAGCTTCACGAATGTCATCGAGGCTGTCTGTTTCAGCGAGCGTGGTGATTTCTTTCCATCGCTTGCGATCCTCAATGTTCGGGTCGAAGGTGGGATCCGCCACGCGCTGGCCCATGTACTGGAGCCGTCGGTTGACACGCATATAGTCATCGTCATTGTACATGGCCTCTGCGAACTGGTAGAGGCCCTTGGTGTATTCTGTCCAGTACTTTTCCTCTTCCTCCGGCAATCGGTCCTGAGACTCGAAGCGGGCGTGGAACAGCAGTTTGTCCTGAGCCATCCGGTAATAAACGGAGGCTTTCAACGGGTCACCCATGATTTCGTAGTAGTTACCGATGGACATGGGGATGTTCGGGTCATCTTCATTCAGTTCCATCAGGACCAGTTGCAATTCGATCGCGCGCTGGTAATTGTCCACGCTTCTCTGGACAAAACTCAGTGCGCTGTATACCTGGATCAGCAGGTCGTACGAATCCCTGTTCATCGGATCCAATTCCACCGACTTCTGCAGGTAGCCGCGAGCGTTTTCCAGATGCGCCGCAGCCGACTGCCGTGCTCTCCGCGGTGCACGGTCTATTTGCTGGATGCTCAAACCACCCAGGTCACCTAACGCATCCGACAACTCCATTTGTGCATCACGGAATCGTCGACTTGACTGTATGCTGTCTTCCTGACCGACTTTCCGTGTGGAATGCTCGATGCTTTTCAGGTATTCCGCGATGGGCTGAGCGTGTTCGAGCCGTATCCGTCCCATTTCCCGGAAGAGGGACGCGAGGGAATCGGCTTCATGCCCTACCATCACTCGACGTACCGCTCTGGTCGCGGCTTCGGCAACGGCGGTGTCCATACCGGTCGGTACGATCAGCGAATCCAGCGAAAACTCCGGGTCATCGGGTTCAGCATTGATGTCGGGACGCGGAAAGCTGTCCTCCGCTTGAAGCGGGACCGGAAGACGATCCGGTTCTTCGCCGTGAAACTCCTCATTTGTGGAATCCGCGGACGTGGATTCCAAGGGTTCTTCGAGAATCTCATTCCTGTCCCCTTGAAGGGTATCAGGCGATTCCGGAAGTTCATCTTCCGCTTCAACCCTGATCGAATCCGGCGAAAGGGCCTGTTCTTCGTCTTCCGCGTTTGCATTCTCACTCGATGTTCCGGATGTATCCGGTTGCGTGGGGTTCTCTGTTTCGGAGTTGTCCTGAGAGTCGTCGAAGTCGAGCGTATCCTGCACCCCCGTACTGTCAACCGAGACAGTCATCATGCCGTTGTCCCGGCCTGAAACGGTCGTTGTCAGCAAGGCGAGCAGACCCAGCGACAGTATCGTCGCGAGCAGAATACCCGACCTGCTTCGGTGTGTTTCTCGAACTCTCATACCAACCCCGAACTATCCTGTTTACTGAACACTAGCCCACCAGTCGAGGAAAACCGCCCTTGCCTCATCCGCATATCGTGTCGCGGCTTTGGTGTCTGTGATTTCGACATAGCGCAAGTTTTGCCCTGTTCCGCTCACTTTGGCACGTTTGACGCCCTGGTTGCGCCCCTGTACACCGTAGCTTTGTATCAAGGTGGCTTTGCCTGCGGCATCGAGCACAAAGATTTTCAACTCCGGGACGGATCCTTCGCGACCGAGCAGGTAGATATAATTACCGTTGAACATGACCCAGCTTGTGAGGTCGCGGCTGCGCTTGTCGAAGACACTTCGCTGCTCCAGGACTCTGGGCAAATCCCGCTTGTTGTTCCTCATCCAGTCCAGGATGCTAGTGACTGAGGCTGCTCCGGATCCGCGTCCTCGTCCTGTTTCCATGCCTGTACCGGTGCCCAGCCCGCTTTCGGAAGCATTTAATCCTTCCGCGAGACCTTCTCCGCTCGAGCCACTGCTGCCGCCCGAAATGTCTCTTGTACCTTCGACTCCGCCGGAACGTCCACCACCCAGGAAAGCCTGCAATTCCATGTTGGAGGCTTGTACGGATTCCTCCTCACCGACATCGCTGACGTCCTGCGCAACGTTGTCGCTCTGAATGTCCCGACTGGCGATCTGCGTTCTTTTTCTCTCAAAGAGCCTTTCAAGCT
>WJJA01000585.1 GCA_014729955.1 bacterium | reverse complement strand
TCAGATGTAAGGCGCGAAGAATGAAGCTGTATTGCCATACCGCGAATCCTTCGCAACAAAGCAGATGACGCAGTTGGGACCGCCCGAAGGGGGAATGAATAGATGAGTTTGCCTTGAAAACATTCTGTGCCGAAGCAAAACGATATAGCGCGGCACTATCTTATTGTTAATATAGTATTTAGAAAAGAAGATTCTCTTCATTCATGAAATATTCGGGCTAAAACGAACTCGATTCGGTGAGGGAAGAATTCCCGCACCGGATCGGGTCTTTTCAATTGCGGCAGGCGTCTTTACCGACGATCAGGCTATGCCGGACGGTCTGCCCTGTTCCTCGAAATAGTGCCGAATGGTCTGCACCAGGCCGGGCACCGAGGTCGGGTCGGCTTCGGCTGCGACAGTATACCCTTCCGCTTCCGCGATTTGTGTGGTCATCGGCCCCACAGTGAAGACTGCCGCTTCGTTCGCCATTCGATGAGCACGATCGTACCCCCACTGTTCCGCGTACGCTGTGATGGTGGACCCGGACGTGAAGGCGATGGCATCCAACGGACGTCGTTCCACCCAGATACGAACATCCTCGCTCAGTGGAGCTGTTGATGTACGGTACACCTCCAGGGGCAGAACATCGCAACCGGCGGATTCAAGCGCTCGTTCAACCTTCTCATCGCCGAGATTGCCGCGGACTCGCACGACGAAATCGCCCTTTGCCACATGAGCGGGCAGCTCGGTCGACAGCGTGGCGATGTTTGCACGACTCGGGTGAAAATCTGCTTTCAACCCGGCACGGTGCAGCGCATGAACCGTACCTTCACCGATTCCGGCGATCTTGAAACCTCCCAGCGCGCGCCAGTCCAACTCGCCCTCGAGTAACTCCGCACAGAACATGTTCACCCCGTTTTCCGAAGTGAAGACAATCCATCCGCCTCGGTCCCTGTTCTCATAGAAACGACGCAGGCCGTCTTCGTCCAGTACCGGGTTGATCTGGATGGAGGGGGCGGGGATCGGCGTCGCGCCCAGGCTGCGAAGCATCTCGTACATACGTGAAGCCTGGTGCGCGGGCCGTGTCACAAGGATTCGACGGTCCGCCAGCGGGCCGGGGGTGTACCACGCCAGGTGATCGGCCAGTTGCACGGTATCGCCGATCACGAACAGACCGGGAGGCTTCAAACCCGCCTGCTCCACAGCTTCCGGCAGAGTTGCGAGCGTAGCGCGAACCACACGCTGTTTCGGGGTGGCGCCCCATTCGATCACGGCAGCGGGAGTGTCGCCGGCTCGGCCCGCATCCATGACGGTCCTGCAGACCGATTCCAGCCGACTGATGCCCATATAGCCGGTGATCGTCCCGCACGGCAGCGCTCCAAGCTCTGCGAGCGGAAGCTGTTGCGAAGCTTTGTTCGGGGTTTCATGCGCGGTGAGCATGGTGGCCCAGGTCGCGACGCCACGGTGAGTCAACGGCATACCGGCGTAGGCGGTGGCAGCCGACGCTGCGGTCACACCCGGTACAACTTCAAAGGGTATGCCCGCCTCGACCAGCGCAAGAGCCTCCTCACCGCCGCGCCCGAAAATGAACGGATCGCCGCCCTTCAGGCGCACCACTCGTTTGCCTTCACGTGCGAGACGAATCAGCAGCTCGTTGATCTGTTCCTGCGGCATGGCGTGCAGGCCGGCGCGTTTCCCGACATAGTGCCGCTCGACATCGCGGGGCAAAGTGACGATCAGGGTGGGGTCGACGAGGGCGTCATAGCAGACCGCTTCCGCCATGCCAAGAATCTGCAGGCCGCGCCATGTGATCAGTTCGGGATCGCCCGGGCCTGCGCCGACAAGGTAGACTCTGCCCTTTGCTGTTGACTTGCTCATTGTTCCGGTCCTTCTTCCGCTTCCGCCAGCAGAGCGCGGGCACCACGGTTGATCATGTCCGCCGCCAGTTCCAAACCGAGCTTTTCCGGGGACTCAACAGCGCTGATCCGGTGTGTGCCCTCGACTTCACGTTTTCCATCCAGGGACAGCACTCGTGCGGTCATGCCCATGGCGCCGTCCGAGTTCAAACGTGACACACCTGCAACGGCGGCTGAACAACCGGCCTGTAAGGTCGCGAGGAATGCACGCTCCGTCCACAGCAAGGCCATCGTCGGTGCATGCCCGGCGTCAGCGACCAGCTTGCAAAGCTCTTCATCGGCCCGCCTCGCCTGCACTGCTACGATCCCCTGGCAGGGTGCGGGCAGAAACTGCGAAATGCCTAAGACTTCCGTAATATGATCCTGCAACTCGAGACGTTCCAGCGCGGCACGTGCGACCAGGATGGCGTCATACTCGCCCCGTTCCGCTTTTGCCAGGCGTGTCTCGATATTGCCGCGCAGGTCACGGATCTGAAGATCGGGTCGGACGCGCAATAACTGTGCGGCACGGCGCGGGCTCGAC
Source organism: bacterium (assembly GCA_014729955.1). GTDB lineage: Bacteria > Electryoneota > Electryoneia > Electryoneales > Electryoneaceae > WJJA01. The sequence continues at coordinate 5,038 of WJJA01000585.1, read as the reverse complement.
GTCCCGATCACCGCCCCCTCGGGCAGATCGTTCAGACGACGGTTCCCACGGCATACCAGCGCATCCTCAAGAGGACCGCGCGGCAGTGCGCCGACCAGTACGAGTGACTCTTCGAGTTGAGTCGGCATGTCCTTCGCGCTGTGCACCGCGATATCAGCCTCGTTTCGCAGAAGCGCCTGCTCGACCTCCTTAACAAACACTCCGGCCCCGCCCATCTGCGAGAGGGGCGTGTTACGGTCGCGGTCGCCTCCGGTGGAAATCTTTACCAGCTCGACGGAAGTGCCTGGCACGGCTCGTTCGAGCATGGCTTTTACGTTGTTCGCCTGCCACAACGCGAGCGTGCTGCCGCGTGTGGCGATGCGTATCGAATGGGATTGCATGAAAACCCTGCCTGTTCGGTTTCTTTCCGTAAGACACCAATATACACGGGAAGCGAAAGCGGCGGAAGGGGGGATTCCGGCGTCCGGCAGGGGTAAGTGTCCCCGGCGAATCCATGGAAAAACGAATCGATTTGCGAAACCGATGCCCGTGTCGAGTTCACGACCGGATCCGGAGAGAAGCCTGTCCGTCAGGAAGGCTTTGTGAACCTTAGAACCCGGTAGTCGTTCATCACGGTTTCGGTGCCCTGCTCGGGCAGGTCATCGAGGATCGCGGCGTCTTTGCCGGCGTGGAGGTAACGGCCGTGGTAGGCGTCCAGCACGCCTGTGCCGATGCGGATCACCAGTTCAGCGGCATGGGTAGGTGAAATGTCCTGATTCGTGTTGAGGCGTTCGGCCATGTAATCCATCCACTTCCGACCCTTCTCGGTGTTGATGAAGGTCTCGGTCATGTCGGTGCGGACGAAGCCGGGACTGATGCTGAAGACCTTAATCGCCTCCTCGCCGGCACGGTCCAATTCTTCCGCCAGGTTTTCGGTGAAGCGCACAACGGCTGCTTTGCCTGTCGCATACCCGCTGACAAACGGGAACGGGCTGCCCGCTCCACCTCCGGTCACATTGATGATACGTCCTTTGCCCGCCTTCAGCATCGGCGGGATCGTCATGCGGTTGCAGAGGAAAAGGCCGTACACGTTGATCTGGATATCCTGCCACCATTCATCCGGGTCCGCCTCCCAGGACGGTCCGACATGATTGAGTGTACCGGCGTTGTTGACCATCAGATCGACCGGCCCGAAGGCTTCATCCACGGCGGTGAGCATGCGACCGATCTGATCGCGCTGTGTGACATCCACGGCGATGGGGATTGCGGTACCGCCTTCGCTGTTGATTTCATCCGCCAGGGATTTGAGATGGTCGTAATTACGAGCGGTGACGGCCACACGCGCACCTTCCGTTGCGCACATTTTTGCGATGGTACGGCCGATGCCGCGGCTTGCGCCGGTGATGATCACGGTCTGGTCGGATAAACGGGCTGCCATCGGTGGTTCCCCTTCCTTGTAGATCAAGCACGCTGGTGATGAAACTATCGGCAGGCAGGTGCCGGAGCAAGTGTGCAGGTCGGTCGAAAGCGGCGGGGGAGACCTTGTGGACCGATTCACCCGGGTCGATGGATTCTGTTTTCCACGGGCGAGTTGGATGCAAGGCGAAGCTGTGAAGCTGTATCGGACATACTGCAAACGGAGGCCAACTGGGCTGAGCAGGCTCATGCCCCGGTAGAATGACCGCTCTCCGTGTGAGGTGTACGGCTCTACGGACAGGACACATCAAACGCCTAACACTGTATCTTCAGGGCGGATGATGTTATACCGGCGAGGAGAGACCCATGAGCGAGACCGTAACGAAGCGGGGGGCATTTCGGGGATTTGAACGTGACGAGTACACGGACCGCATCCGACGTTTACGTGAAGCGCTTGAGCCGTTGGGATTGGACGGCGCATTGCTGCTGCAGCGTGTCGACCTGATTTACTACACAGGTGCGGCGTACCAGGGAGCGCTGGCGGTGCCCGCGAAGGGCGAGCCGAAGCTGTACGTCTGGCGCGGGACGGGTCGTATCGGCGAACGGACGCCGCTTGAACCGCAGTTTGTACGCGGCATGGGCAAGCTCGGCAAAGCCCTGGTCGAAGACGGCTTTGGATCGTGGAAACGTGTCGGCATGGAGGAGGATGTGGTGCCGGTGGCGATCTGGAAACGTGTCGGGATGGCCACCTGGCCGGAGGCGGAGTTTAAGGACATTTCCACGGCGATACGGACTCAGAGGTCGGTGAAATCGCCGGCGGAACTGCAGGTAGTACGTCGCAGCGGGAAGGTGACGGCGGCCGGCTTCGAAGCACTGCGGCAGATTCTCAAACCGGGAATGCCGGAATACGAAGTGCAGGTGCAGTTCGAAGTGGTGACACGTCGCCTCGGTGACCAGGCCGCCGGACGCACACGGGGCTTCAACGCCGAAGCTCGCGGGGTAGTGGCCGCAGGACCGTCCGCCGCTGAGGATACGGCCTTCGACGGGCCGATCGGACAGCCCGGACGGAACCTCTTCGCCCCGATGGGGGCCGGCAACCGCAGCATCCGTGAAAACGAACCGATCATTATTGATGTGGCGCTGGGTGTAGACGGCTACATGACGGATATGACGCGCACGTACTACTGCGGGGAGATCGACAGCAAGTTTCACGAGGCGCACCGGTTCTGCTTGTACGTCGTAGAAGAGCTGCAGAAGAAGATGGTGCCTGGCGCGGTGCCGGAAGAGCTCTACCTGTGGGCTGTGGAGGAAGCGGAACGCGCAGGTTTCGCCGAGGGCTTCATGAACCGCGGTGACAACAAGGTGCGCTTCCTCGGGCACGGGATCGGCCTGGAAATGGACGAGTGGCCGGTGCTGGCGAAACGGTTCACCGCGCCGTTGGTCGAGGGCAACGTGATCGCGCTCGAACCGAAGGTGATCTTCGAGGACGGCGGCGTCGGCCTGGAGGAGACGTTTATCGTAAAGGAAGGGAGAGCTGAGGTGGTCACTCCCATGGAACGCGGCCTGATCAAGTGCGGGTAAGCTGACGCCATGGGATTCCTGCGACGATACCTGGGGTACATCCGTCCCTACCTGCCTCTGGTTCTGATCAGCGTGGGGGCAAGTCTGCTCTATACAGCGACGAGCGGGCTTGGCTTCTGGCTGGCGGCGGATTTCATCCAGGCGTTGCTGACCGGCGGCATGGAGGTGCCTCCGCCGCCGGAGCAGGCCGTCAATCTGTTGAACTTCACCGACCACCTCAAGTATCACAGCGCGCACCTGCTCAGCGGCGACAGCCCGCTTGCGACGTTGCGTCGTACCATCCTGCTGCTTGTGCTCGTCTTTTTCGTGAAAAACATCGCACGCTATATCCAGACATTGCTGGCGGTGATTGTCGAGCAGCGCGGCGCACGTGACATGCGGAACGATCTGTACCGTCGCCTGCTGGGGCGTGACCTCGCCTTCTTCCACACCCATCCCACCGGCGAGCTGGTCAGCTCAGCGGTGAATGACATCGAGCAGGTGAACCAGGGGATCGGTGAGAGCTTCAGCAAGCTGGTGCGTGACCCGGTCACCGGTCTGCTCTTCCTGTTGATGCTGATCTCGGTTTCATGGCGCATGACTCTTGCGGCGATGGTGATCGCTCCGCTCGCGGCGGTTATCGTCGGTTCCGTCGGCGCAAGTCTGAAGCGGAAGTCGAAACGTACGCAGGATCGTGTCGGCCTGGTGACCGCACGGTTGAATGAAACCTTGTACGGTATGCGGATCGTGCAGGCCTACGGCGGACAGGATCGCGAGACACGTCTGTTCCAGGGAGCTACGGCTGAGCATTTCAAGCATGCATTACGAAGGGAAAGGCTTCGACGGGCCACGGGACCGATCAGCGAAGTGACCGGGGTGATGGTGATCGCGACGATCATGTTCTTCGCGGGCGAACGGGTGCTGAGCGGGACATGGCTGACTCCCGGCGATTTTATTCGCTTCCTTGTCCTCCTGTTCGGCCTGCTCAACAATGTGGTCGGGATCGGCAAGGTGCAGAACAATCTGAAGATCGCGGAAGGTGCAGCGGAGCGAGTCTTTTCTCTGCTCGATGCACCGGTACGTGTGCAGGAAAAGTCGGATGCGACGGCGCCCGGACGATTCCAGTCGGAGATTCGCTTTGAAAATGTGCTGCTGCGCTATGCGGAAGATCGTGCACCGGCTTTAAAAGGACTGAACCTGAACTTCAAACGAGGTGAGCATATTGTGCTGGTGGGCCGGTCCGGTTCAGGTAAATCCAGCATTATCAATCTTCTTCCGCGATTCTATGACCCGACCGACGGCCGCATCCTGCTGGACGGCCGGGATTTGCGCGATTTGCAGATGGAAGGGCTGCGCCGTTTGTTCGGCGTGGTTACCCAGGAGATCATCCTGTTTCACGATACCGTCGCGGCGAACATCGCCTATGACCATCCGGACGCTTCGCGTGAAGAGGTTATCGCAGCGGCACGCGCGGCACATGCGCACCATTTCATCGAGGCGCTGCCGAAGGGATACGACACCAACCTGGGAGATCTTGGCGAACGGTTGAGCGGGGGACAGCGGCAGAGGATCGCGATCGCTCGTGCGATGTTGCGGAACCCGTACATTCTGCTGCTGGATGAGCCGACCTCCGCGCTGGATTCCGATGTGGCCGAAGAGATCATGGATACGCTTGATGAGCTGGGCAAAGGTCGAACGATGATTACGGCCACTCACCGATTGTCGTCCATTCGTGCATCGGACCGTGTGATTGTGCTGGAAGAGGGGCGGGTAATCGGCGAAGGTACGCATGATGAGCTCTATGCGGAGAATGATCTCTATCGTGAGCTGTGCGACAAGCAGTTCGCGGTGTGAGGTATTGTTCCTGAAATGTTATGTCAGTGGTTTCCGTCAGGTCACACACGCGACGGGGTCGCATGCAAGACCTGCCGGAACGATGAATCCGTCAGGTTACACACACGAGACAGGGTCGCGTGCCAGACCTGTCGGAACGAAAGTGGACCCGGACACTCCTGTGCGCAAACCACATATGAAAACGTGACCAAGGTCACGCTCTCGCCGAGTATGCCGACAGTATACTAAG
>WJJA01000584.1 GCA_014729955.1 bacterium | reverse complement strand
GTCATGTTTGATGAGTGCCTGCCGGCCAAACCGTTCCATGTCAGGATCCCGCGTGGAACAGGACATTATCGACATAGATGGTATTCGGCCCCGGATCGCTGACGAAAATCAGCTGGGCGATGTTGCTCCGGCCGGTCATGTTCACAAAGTCCGACAACGGGATGTCAAAAGACACCCATTGCCCGCTTTGCAGCGACGGAACGGTATCCGAGGTGAACGTCAGCTCATGTTCGCTGTCGTCGCCGCCCTGGTATTGACCGTCCGCGCCGAAATCCACCAGCTTGATCTTGAACACTGCCGGTGGAGCGGTATCGTCCGCCGTCCAGATGTCCATCCGGAAATGAGTCATTCCGGTCGCATCCACCGTGGGGGAGGTGAATTCAACACCTGCAAACACAACGTTCGTGTAAAGCTTGGTCGCATTGCCGCTGATATCCGTATCGGACACGTCGGCGTCGTCCCAATCGGTGGACCAGCTGTTGACGGGTGAATTGGTGTAGCCGTCGCTGAACAGGGCGATCACATCTGCGGGCGCATAAGTCGGATCGGGCGCCGGTGCGGAAGGAATGGTAGGATCGCCGCCCCCGTCGTCCGTGTAGAAGTAGAGATTGTCCAGGAAGATCGTGTTCGGGTCGCCTTCGAAGACGATCTGCGCGAGGTTGGCACGTCCCGCCAGGGCGGCGAAATCCTCCAGCGGCAGATCGAAGCTGACCCACCGGCCCGTCGCAAGGGCGGGGTCGGTGGTGGAATCGAACGTGAGCTGCGATTCGCTGTCATCGCCTCCGCCGAAGGCGTTGTCCGGTCCGAAGTCAACCAGCTTGAAGCTGAAGCTTTCGCCCCCGCCGGTAGGATCGGGCGTCCAGAAATCGAAATGGAGGTGGGTGTGGTCGCTCGCATCGACGGTCTCACTGACGAACTCGATGCCGGCGAACACCACGTCGGTGTATTTCTTGACGTCATCCCCATTGATCTGCACGTCTTCCACGTTCGCATCGTCCCACTCCGCGGACCAGGTATCGACTGCGACATCGTCGTACGCGTTGCTGAAGAGGGATGTGACATCCTCCGTCGGGACCGTGGGTGCGGGAGCCGGATCCGTCGGTTCGTTGACCGGACCGCCCCCGCCGGCGTCACGGAAGAGGATGTTGTCCACGTATATATCGGTCAAGCTGCCGGAAAAGATGAGCTGGGCAACGGCACCCTGCGTGGTGAGCCCGGTGAATGAAGAGAGGGGAATATCAATGTTGATCCAGCTGCCGGTTTCAAGCGCAGGTGTGGTGCTGCCGGTGAAGTTGAGTTCATGTTCGACATCGTCTCCGCCTCCAAATACACCGTCCGCGCCGAAGTCCACCAGTTTCACCTTGAACTCGGTACCGGCTTCGATGGCGTTCGGGGTCCAGAGATCGAAATGGAAACGTGTCATGCCCGAGGCGTTGATCGGCGAGCTGCCGAATTCGATACCGGCGAAAGCGAGGTTGCTGTAGTGCTTCACATCATCGCCGGCAATCTGCACGTCCTCGACGTCGGCATCATCCCAGTCCGCCGACCAGGTGTCGATGGTGACATCGCTGTAGGGATTGCTGAACAGCGAGATCACATCGGCAGCGTCAAACTCCGGCGTCGCCGCCGGCTCCTCGGGGCCTTCCGGCGCTTCACCGACCGTCACCTCAATCGCCCCTTCGGCGGACACATCGTTCAGGGCAGCCGTGATCCGGGCGGTGCCGAGGCCGACGGCTGAAATGAGACCGTGCTCGTCCACTGTGGCGACGGATTCATCGGATGAAGTAAACGTGAAGTAGCCCGGCATGGCCGAGACCGTTAGATCCGACCCGAGGTCGTCATAGGTGATCGAGAGATTGCCGGTGGAGGCTTCATCGCCAAGGCGAAGGTTCAGGGTCTGTGCCGTCAGCACCGGCTCCGGGTCGATGATCGTGCCGAGGGACGCAAACGTGATCTCATCGAACCAGAGGGTATAAGCCTGCCCATCCACCGCACCCGCTGCGAAATGGAACAGTCCCTGTTCCGCGACCAGCAGGTCCGGGTCAGGGATCGGCACCGCGTACCGTGTCCAGGAGGTCGAAACATCGAAGTTCAAGCGTTCGACCGTATACAGCGAGGTTCCGGTGTTGTCGTTGCCGAAGCCGGCCACACCGATCTGCGCGGGAATGCTCGCGCGTGCATAAAAGGTTAACGCATCGTAGCGGGAAAGGTCTCGACCGATCTGCGCAACCATCGCCCCGCCGGCATAGTTCGCCCCGGGATCGGATCCGTCGGGGACACTGAAGCTCATCGAAACGGAGCCGCTGTACGAAGTCGTCCCGTCGATTGCGAGAGCATCCAGCTTGGAGCCGCTGAAGGCCTGCCAGTCCACACCGGACGCGAATCCGTCCATGAAGACCGTCGAATCGCTGGGAAAGGAGGCCGGTCCGACGGTGCTGTCGTCTCGTTCACACCCATACATCGCGAAGAGGAGCCCGATGATCAGGGCGGGTATGTGCCATTTCCGATGATCCATGTTCCATCCCTCCTTGGTACGCCGCTGCAAATCCGCTTGACGGGGCATGGGCCTGCAGGGGGCGGCGGCCTGCACGACCGGCAGGTTGACGACCGGCGGCATCGGTCTCGGGCAAACGCCGAATGCACGCACTTTGTTTTTCTGAAGAACAATGTTAGCATTTTTCCGCCCGATGTCAAGCCCTTTCATTCAACTTTGTTCGATTGTCCGTCTCTCGAGCATGGAGGCGGCTGAGAACAATCTCCCGGACCGGCGCCGGACCAGTGAACGCGCACCTTCATGGAGCGGCGCAGCGCCCCCATCAAGGCGAGGCCTGCCCTGTACAGCCTTATTATATAGAAGGTAAAGAGGGAAGACGCCGTCGATTCCGCTCGCATAGTATCCTGCCCGATACCGCATCATGATCGTCACGTCGCAATGGTGAGAGCGATGATCGGATTCGCTTCCCAAAGAGTCATATTGACTCTCCGTGCTCTCTTTTTTGGAATTTTCTGCTTGAAAAGATTTGGAGCGGGTCCGTCTTCGACCCTACTTTGTTCGGTAGCAAAACAAAGTGCAAGGAGGAACGTACCATGTGGAAACATCTTGTTCTCGCTTTGATCGCAGTAGGATTCGTCGCTGCGCCGGCCTTCAGCCAGCCCGACGTCGCCGCGCCCGACCCGACTCAGCCGTCCGATGAAGTCACCTCACTGTTCAGTAATGTCTATGAAGATGTGACCGTGGACACGTGGTCTGCCGAGTGGGACCAGGCGGACGTGGAGGATGTTCAAATCCAGGGGAACGACACCAAGCTTTACACCAACCTGGTATTTGCCGGCATCGAGTTCACCTCGGAGCCGCTGGACGTCACCATGCGTGAATACTTTCACCTCGATATCTGGACACCGGATCCGACGGAACTGCCCGCACAGTTTCGTGTCAAGC
>WJJA01000583.1 GCA_014729955.1 bacterium | reverse complement strand
GGAAGAGGGACCGTTGAACCTCTCGTTTGATCCGGTCAATCCGGCCGTCAAGGTTGAACTGCTGAAGGACGGCGAAGTTGTCGATTACGCCTGGGCGTTTCACAAGATGCCCTACTTCAAAATGGGCAACCGTGAAGGTCCGTCCAGCGATTATGCATTTCACCTGGTTTCATTTGACGGCCTTCAGACGCCCGGGGGGGCGGGTAAGGAGGGTGCTGAATGACGCGCTATGACGCCCTGTTTTACTCCATCGCGTTTTATGCCTACCTGGGCAGTTTTATCAGTTATATCGTCCATGTGGCGTTCAAGAAAGAGAAGGCCGGCCTGCTTGGCACCATCCTCGCAGCTGTCGGGCTCGTCCCCCACACCATCGCCTTTTTCCTGCGCTGGGCCGCCAAGGGGACCGTCCCGCTGGCCAACATGTATGAATACATGGGACTGATGTCCTGGATGGTCGTCGTCGGCTTGCTGTACTACACCCTGCGTTTCAAGAATCACCGGCTCGGTGTGCTGGTCAGCCCGGTGGCGGTGATGCTGCTGGTGGTGGCGAGTCTTCTGCCGAGCGACATCAACAGGCAGTTGATGCCGGCGCTGCAGTCGGCCTGGCTGGCGATCCATGTGTCCCTGGCCGCGCTGGGTTCCGGCGCCTTTTTGATCGCCTACGCTGCCGGCAGTGTCTACCTGCTCAGCGAAAACGGGCCGAACCCCAAGCTGGAGAAGCAGTGGATCGCCCGTCACTGGAAGAATTTCGCGATCTTCTGGATCGGTGTGCCGATCCTGACCGCGATTGTGCTGATGATAACCGGCCTGTTGCCGACGCCGATCAACCAGGCGAGCCGTGCAATGATGGACTCGGGCTCCGCCATTACCGCGTTTGCGATCGGCAGCGGACCGAACGCCCTCTACCTGGGACCGCTCTCGATCGGGCTCGGTATCGGCATGGTGATCGGCGCGATCCTCTGGCCCTTTTTCAATGCACGACAGCGGGCCGAGAATGTTGACTCCACCATGGGCGGACGCTTCTTTACCGTTCTGGTACTGGGTCTTCTGCTCGGCGCAGTGCTGGTCGGCTTCGCCATTAAGGGCGATTTCATCCGTGTCACGGATCGTTCATACTTCAAAATCTTCGAATTCTTCGGGCCGACTCTGGTACTGTCCTGGGTGTTGACGCCGGTCATTCACGCCGGCCTGGTCAAACCCGGCGGCAGCTGGATCACACGGATCGGTGTACCGCGCGGATTGGCGGAAGATATCAGTTACAGCGCCGTGGCGGTGGGCTATCCACTCTACACCGTGGGCGCCCTTTTCGCCGGCGCGATCTGGGCGGAACAGGCGTGGGGCACCTGGTGGTCCTGGGATCCGAAAGAGGTCGGCGCGCTGATCATCTGGCTCTTTTACACCGGCTTTCTGCACGCACGCTACCAGCGGCAGTGGAAAGGCAACCGTGCTGCCGTCCTTGTCGTGTTCGGCATGGTGATGGTGTTTATCAGCTTCTTCGGCAACTACTTCTTCGGCGGGTTGCACTCGTTTGAAGTGACCTGAGTTCTACCCTGGACGGACGGCCATTCGCCTTGCCGTTTGCCTGGAATGGTTCCAGTGCCGTTGAAGATCCTGTTTGAGTGTCGGGTCACACCCTGCTGCCGCACGCCTTGCGCGTGCGGTTCTTGTTTTACGGGCTCGACTCGTCCACCTGCACCATTTGCGGAAGGTGAACCGCGAGGTTCTTGCCCATCATGTACACGACATATTTTCGGTCCATTTCGCGTATGTGACGGGTGAGCCAGTCCTGCAGGATCTGCAGCAGGTCGGCTGCGGCGGAATGATCCCGCCCGGACAGCTTGTCATACAGTTTTTCCAACTGAATCTTCAGCATGATGTGCTCCCGACGGTGTGCGGCAAGGCCTACAAAACCGCTGGTTTGCATCAATGCTTCTTCGGCGTCCATGTGAAAGACGAGTGCCTCCTGCAGTTGCAGGAAACGGCGGCGCAGTTCCTCGTTTTCACGATGCTCCTGGTAGGCATGATAGAACGCGTTGGTCAATTCGATCAGGATCTGGTGTTGGCGGTCGAGATCAGGGATTCGAAGCTCCAGATCATCCTCCCACTGCACAATACCCATTGGCGCTTTCCTCTCTTATATATACATCATATTATAACTATTAATCCACATCAGAACGCAATAGTTTAGGAGCACCCAACGGAGAATCTTTGGAGCAATCTGCTTCAATTGTTCGTGCGTATTTCGGATATTCTGTGTGTCTCCCATGTAGGAACAAACTGTATTGGGGAGGATGAATACAGTCCTTACCTTTGCATTGTGTTTGGCCGGGCCAATTGACGGTCGGGATCTTCCCACGTGCAGAGCTAACAGTGACCGTGATGCAGGAGCGCAGGACCGTGTGCATTCGTATTGATTCAGCACGCAACATCGGATACATCACCCCGCAGGATGAGCTGTCCGTAGAACGGGGCAAGGAACTGGTACAAGCCTTTCTCGAGCATGAGCATTTCCAACCGGACATGGCGAGTGTGTGGGACTTGAGCTATGTCGATGTGACCGACTGGGACCGCTCGGCAATGATCGCCTTTGGAAAATGGTTGACGGGGTTTTCGCAGCAACGAGGCAAAGCTCAGACAGTCCTGATCGCCCCTTCGGATTCAACCTACGGTCTTGCTCGCATGCTGGAAAACTGGGGTGACCTGGACAATTACGCGCTGGAAGTCGTTCGCACTCCGGAAGAAGCGGATGAATGGCTTCGCGCGCAAGGGTTTTAGCTTCTCCTCAACTTGATCGTTCGTCTGAACAACTGCAAGTTCATCTTCCAGCCGTTCTGATCTACCTCTACGAAACCTTTCGTGCTCGCAGACGGGTTGCCTTGCAATTGGTCTGCGCCTGCCGTAAAGTAAAGGATCGTGACGGCAGGGGTAAGACGATCTTCCTGACACGTGGTGTATCCTTTCCCACTCCGTACCGATGCGCGTGCCGGTGAACCAGACAGCCGTTCTCGAGCGGACGTAACCTGATACCGTGCGCCTTGTGAGTTTTGTCGCGTATACACTCGACGGAAACGTCGACGGGAGAGAACGATGAAGCTGGTTCATGTTGCCATTGCCGCGGTTCTCCTGTTTGCCCCGATGCTGCAGGCCGAAACTGCCTTTTTTGAACGGGAAACTGCCGCTGTCGAAGGCGCCGACCGCGCCCTGCTGAGCGAACTCGCCGGAGAGGGGTATATCATCGACCGTGTCGTTCCCGTGCCCGGCGGGCAATTCCGAATCGAGCTGTTTCTGAACGCTGAAGAGTTCCAGACCTTGCAGGAACGTGGGCTGCAGGTGCACTACATCGCCAACCCGGCGCGAGAATACCGGCAGGCATTGGAGCGTCGCACACGCGGCAGCGGCAACGAGCTGGACGACTATCACACCTTCGAGGAATTGGAAGACACCCTGCAAACCATTGCAGACGCCTACCCGGAAATTACAAACCTCTTTTCCGTCGGACAGTCGATCCAGGGGCGTGACCTATGGATGATGGAAATCTCCAATAACGTGAACCTGGAGGAAGACGAACCAGAGCTTTTGTATATCTCCACGATGCACGGCGATGAAGTGGTCGGCATGGAAAACTGCCTGCGTTTCATTGACAAGCTGACGTCGGAATACCCCACCGATCCCCAGGTCACGAATCTCGTCGACAACACCCACCTGTACATCATGCCGTTGATGAATCCGGACGGCATGGAAGCCGGATCCCGTTTCAATGCGGACGGTATCGATTTGAACCGTAACTTCCCCGACCGGATTGACGATCCGTATGACACCGGAGACGGTCGTGCGCCGGAAACCCGTGCCCTGATGACCTTCATCCAGACCCATGCCCCGGTGCTTGCAGCCAACTTCCACGGCGGCACGGTGGTGGTGAATTATCCCTGGGACGGTAACCCGGACCGTCAGAGTGTCTATACCG
>WJJA01000582.1 GCA_014729955.1 bacterium | reverse complement strand
GGTGTGTAGCGTGTACCCGGACTGCTGCTGACCGCCTGCACACCGTCGATTTGCTGTGCAATCTCTTTCAGCTTCGCCTTGGTGCTTTCAAGACGATTGGTATACTTCTGTATGGCAATGTGAATGTTGCCGTTGTCGGATGTGACATTGACATCATAGCCCTTCTCCGTCAATGCAATCTCAACGTTGGCAGCGAGCGCGAAATCGGCAATCGCCCGCTCGGTCTCCTCTGTCCGCTTCAACGTCTCGGAGCTCACCCCGCTGCTAATCGATTCCACCGCTTCTTTAACGGACGTGGACTGCATCGCCAGCAGCATGTCGTAGAGACGCTCATCGTAGGGATCGTGATACCGCACATGTCGTGTCCATTCTCCGCGCTTGCTGTCTTCTTCATGGATTCGCTTCAGCGCTTTTTCCTCGGAAAGGGAATCCGTTTCCATCGCGAGCTTCGCACGATAATCGTTGTTGGCGATCAGGCAGACACGCAACACATTGGAGATATGAAGCGGGATCAGATGGGTGAGGAAGCCGTGCAGAACGATACCGTCTTCCTGCAGCAGGTGCGCGAGTGTCGCCTTCAGGTAGGCCAGCGCCCGTGCCCGTTCGGTGGTAAAACGTCCCAGCAGAGAGGGCGAACCGTACAGAGATCGCTGCAGCCGCTCTTCGGACATGTTGTATTGGTTTGCGGCTTGCTTGAACAGCTCCTCGCCGGCCGGCCGGTATCCAAGAGTCTCCACCACCCCTCGGGTCACCTCGTCGCCGTGACAGTACGGTCCGCTGAAAATCGTAATGACGGCCATCTCCTCTCCTTCGGGCAGATACGATGGTTTGCATAAGAATCCGTGGACTCCGTTGCAACCCTCTACTCGTCGTCCTTCACTTCCTCACTTTCGTCAATCCCCCATTCACGTTTGCGCCGGACGGTCGCTTCAGTCTCCTCCGCTACCTCAAAGGCCGGATATCTGGGCGCGAGCAGCGGGCAACGGTAATTCCGGTCCACCAGGCAGGTGCCTTTGTGGATTTCTCTCACCGCCGCGGCCACGGATGGGTAGAAATGACCCTCACCGATTTTTTCATACAAGTGCGTACGCCGCATGACATCCAGCACATGTTCGTTCAGCCCGCTGAAAGAGACATCGTGGCCGGACTCACGCAAGCGTGTGACCAGCTGAGATAAAAGCACTTCACCGGAGGCGTCCAGTTCATTCATGCCGTTGCCGACAATCAGAACGTGCTTCAGCTCCGGCATCATGGAAACCTCTTCCAGGATCTCATCCTCAAGATAATTCACATTGGCAAAGAAGAGGGAGTTATTGAAGCGTAAAACCGACACGTGCTTGCATGTTTCAAGCTTCCATCGTCCTGCGTCACGGAAATACCCGTCCTGTGACTTTGAAAGACGAGCCATGTTTGGTTTCATATTGCGCAACAGGTACAGCGCAAGCGACAGCAGTACGCCGATCATGATACCGCGGTCGAGGTGCGGCGCGAAATAGAGGGTGGTCACGAACGTAATCACCGAAATGATACCATCGTACTTCTGTGCCTTCCAGGCGTGCACAAACCCGGAGACATTCACCAGGCCGATGACCGCCATCATGATCACGGAAGCGAGCACCGACTGCGGCAGATGATACAGCATTGGTGTGAAGAACAGCAGTGTCAGCATGACCACCAGGGTGCTGAACGCATTGGACAGGCCTGTCACCGCACCGGCCTGCAGGTTGACCGCTGAACGTGAGAATGACCCGGACACCGGGTAGCTTTGCGAGAGGCAGCCGATCATGTTGCCCAGCCCCTGGCCGATCAGTTCCTGGTTCGGGTCCAGGCGCTGGCCGGTACGTGCCGCCATCGCCTTCGCGATCGAGATCGCTTCCATGAAGCCCAGCAGGGAGATGATAATCGCCATCGGCAACAGGTCGAGCATGATGCCGAAGTTCAGTTTCGGCATAGAGATTTCGGGGAGTCCCCGGGGAATCACACCGACCACCGCACCGCCCCCCGCCATGGTGATATCTTCCGGGTTAACGCCGCGGTTGCTGACTCGCAGCTTCCAGCTTCGGCCGTCGAATTCCGCACCCTCCGGCACGTTTTCCGGCAGCATGTACACCCAGTCATCCTGCCCGGGCATTCGTACACGAGCAAAGCGGTACTCCCGCAAATGACGGCGTTGCACGCTTGCACGGTGCTTCAGCCGCTCAAGCACCACTTCGAGCGCGCCCACTTCGGCGTTCAGATTGATTGCCTCTACCGAATGCGATCCGTGTTCTTTTTCCACCTCTTTTAACATTGCACCGGCTTCGATGCGCTCTTCCATCTTGGACTTGACATCAGCAAGGGTCTGATTGTACTGCTCCACCAGTTCCAGGACTTCCGTTGTTTCAATCGCATCGAGGGAGGTGTTCCTGTTGTTCTCGAAGCCGGTTGCCCAGGAAATAACGGTGGTGATGATAACCGCGACCAGGACATTGGGAATGCGCGGATTGATACGTTTCAGGATGATCATCGTGGAAAAGGCCAGCACCGCCAGTCCGAGGGTGGGCCAGTGAGTGTGCTTAAGAGCCGCGAGAATAACATGATAAATGGTTTCATAGTGGTGCTCGGCTTTGTCCACCGTGACGCCGAACAGTTTCGAAAGCTGGGAGGTGGCGATGATGATCGCAGCCGCATTCGTGAAGCCGTTCACAACAGGGTGAGATAAAAAATTCACCACCATCCCGAGGCGAAATACACCCAGCAGAAACTGGAACAGTCCGACCAGAAGGGCGAGCAGAATGGCATAAGCGATGAACGCCTCGCTGCCGGCGGTGGCCAACGGCGCCAGTGCGGTGGATGTCATCAGGGATACCACCGCCACGGGTCCGGTTGCCAACTGGTAGCTCGAGCCCCACATGGCCGCGATCAACGGCGGCAGAAAGGCCGCGTAGAGTCCGTAATACGCCGGCAGATCGGCGAGCTGGGCGTACGCCATCGACTGCGGCACAAGCACCAGCGCCACGGTCAAACCGGAAATGAAGTCCGCCCGCAGGGCCGAGACTGAATACCCCTTGAACCAGGCGAGGAAAGGAAAGAAGCGCGCGAGCAAAGTGTTCGGATTCACTCTATCCCTCGAGCAATTGGCAGGTTCCCGCATTCCTGATATCAATAGCTGCAAACCGGTTACTGCAGTCCGGGAGGTCTAGGGCAGGTTTTCACAAGCGATCCGGCAATCGCCTGCAGCAAACCGGAGGCATTCCCCGACATCGCTTCGCAAGGTACCTCTCCGAACAATCCGAGGTTCAGTATAACCTGATTCTTGCCGCAGTTCAACCGTTTCGCAAGAAAGAAGCCTGGTAAATGGCTTGGTCATCCTGTGGAAAGGAAAAAGCAGGAGAGTTTGTCCGCTGGAACTCGACTCCGGGAGACAGTGCATGGATTGGTTCGCTTTTTCGCGTGAGTTTCAGTGGGTTCAAAGCGAAGGGAAAGCAGTCGGCTCAAATAGAATGCCGGCGGCGGAAACTACAAGCCGCTCAGTCTACTCCGGCAACATGTTCCCGCAGCCGTTCGACCATCGAATCATGAGGCGAAAAGCCAAGCCGAAAAAACAGCGGCATGTGTATCAATTTGGTCACCAGGTCAAGCGTACGATCCCACCAGCCGGCAGGGACAAGACCTCGAACGACACGGGGAAACAGAAGCTGCAGACGATCCATGATCGCCTCAACCGGTCTGATGAAAAAGGTGTCGCTCTTTTCAAGGAAATAGACACGATGCAGGGGCGCGCTGCCCGGATGGATGTCGCCGAAACTGCCGTGAATCCAGGTCGCCTCCAGCATCGGTTGTCCGCCTTCGAAACGGACCAGGTTCCGGTCATCGGAAAGGATGGCGAGCTCATGCGAGAGCATCTGTGCCGTCGTGCTTTTCCCGGCACCGGACGCTCCGACAAACGCCAAACCCTTCCCGTCGAGGATGCAGCCGGAGGAATGCAGGAGAAATGCCCGGATCGACGGCAGGAGCGACACCAGAAAGACCTGGTCGTATCCCAGGCCGGTGATCCCTCTCAAACGGAACCGGTCACGGTAGTAAACGCGATTGTCCGGATGGACATGCCAGATCAGTTCATGACCGTCGCTTCGGCGTTCCATAATACCCAGCACGGAGCGGGGATGATAATCGAAGTTGTTGTTGATATAATAGCATGAACCCTGCTGATGGTAGATACGCCAGGGTGCATCATCATAGAACGGTTGTTCGAGACGGGCAATCAGCGCATCTGTATCGGAATAGGTATGACGGACATGCAGCAGGGGTTGACCCGCAGCTCCGGGAGCCAAAGGCCGGAGAAAACGTGCAAACGTATCCTCACAGCGGGATACGGAGATTTCGGGCAGCGGGTCAATCTGAATGGATCGATTGCCGAAGGGTAGATGAAACGGCATGAGTCGGTACCGGAACCGTCGTGAACGACGGCGATGTCTTCTTACGAGTCAATCGAAGAGCAGAACGTCTGATCAACCTGGCAGCCTGTGGTCGCGGGACCGAAATTGGTGCCGATTTTACAGCCGGCCATCACATTTTCGTCCGGTTTCAGATTCTTGATCTCTTCCACGCCCGGAGTCTGGTATTCTTTTTTCCCGTTCTTCGCATCCACTTCCGTTCCTCCAATCCGACCGGATATGCATTCAGGCCGAGTCGTGATAATGTTTCCAAGCATCAATATACAGCTAACTTGTTCGTCTTTTCAATCCTACTCAAGGGCGGGTATCGTACCATCAACTATCTGCGATCGCAACGAGGCGATACGGCAGAGGTATTCCTGCTTTCCTTCGAGTTCACCCGTGTCGAGGTAAGCCGTCGCCGGGCAGGCATCGCAAAGCGACTGTAAATCGCAACGACCGCAGGCAAAGTAGGGAGATGCCTGCAGATCAAGAGCATTGGGCATCAATTCACGGTGAATCGTCTCCAGGTCGTGCTCACGAATCGAGAAGCTGAATCGTGGAGCGACCAGGAAACCACACGGCCTTACCATGCCGTCCGAGCTGATGGTTACCACATGCTTGCCCGCGCCGCACAGGAACAACGGCTGTTCTGCTCCCTCGCTCTTCTCTCTCACGTGTTCGAGTATGTCGGAGTTCTTCCGGTGCATCTCCCTGAGAGCTTCAACCGTTTCCGGGGTGCTCCGTTCGATTTGGTGTACCTCCTCGGGAGTCAGACGTTGGGATTCAATGTCCGCATTCCTGCCGAAATCCCTGTCGACTCGATAGTTCAAATACGTATCGAATCGGAACTCCCGATCGCTGTGCTCACGGCAAAACGAACGAATTTCCTGAAATTCATGCACATTGTCACGTACCAGAACCGCTTTGTATCCCTTGAATACCTTCGATTGATTCAACAGCTCAATGCCGTGACGAAACCGTTTGTAACTCCCTTGTACCCGTGTGACGCGCTCATATGTCTCTTCCGTAATCCCATACACACTGACATCGAGAACTCGGGGCGGATATTCCTCGAACAGCCGTATCCAGTCTTCGTTCAGCAGGGTTGCATTGGTGAATACGCTGACCACAAATCCCAACCGCTTGAACAGCATGTAAATGTCTTTAAAATCCGGTCGCAGCAACGGTTCACCGCCGGTCAGCAGCACACTGAGCGCTTCCAACCGAACCGCAGACTCCGCAATCTGACGAATCTCATCGAAAGATAACCGGTGTTTGTTTGATTGGTGTGCACGGACAGAATCCTCGTTGATGTAGCAATGCACGCAGTTGTTGTTGCATTGGTCTGTCAACTCCAGTGTAAGCCTGATCAGTTGGCCCGTCTTCTGGAAATATGGAGCCAGTGCCGATTCGCGTGCATCCACCTCCGTCCAGAACCGTTTCATCGATCTGCTCTCCTGTGCCTGCGCAAACCGGCAATGAAACCGGTTCCGGAACGAATCCAGTTCGTGCGTCGGGACACATCTGCCACCACCCTGTTGAACAGCGGCACGTTCGCAAGAAGCCCCGCGAACCCGCCGGGTCTCACTCTGCCGACTATCGCGTCAATGGAGACGGGTGTATCGGGTTCACGGAGATTGTCGCCCTTGCAAATGATCGTATCGCTCCTCGTTTCGATGACACGATGGATCACCAGCGGCATCCTATCGGTTCTATAGACGACAATATCGCCCACACGGAGCCTTGCATGGTTGAGAGGGAGAATTTCTACACGTGTACCATTGCGAATGAAGGGGTACATGCTGTAACCGGTCGCATGAAGCAGAAACACCGATCCGGATGACAGGGTCGCTTCAATAAACTCACACATCTCTTTGCGGGGAATCGCTGCATCCATCCCGTCATCCAGTTCCAGGCGCCTTCGAGTCAGTCCGAAGAACGAAGTTCCGTTGAATCAGCTCATCGAGAAAACTCTTCAGATCTTCTTCAGCAATCTCACGAGTGACATCATACTCTTCAACAAGGATCCCGGCAATACGCTCCAGAGTATGACGACCGTCGAGAAGCTCCCAGATTCTGTCCCCGACTCCTGTGAGCACACAGTACCCAAGGTCCTCATCTCGGAGAGAACGATTGATGTCGATCAGGAGCGTGTTGCCGTCAACCGTGCGGGAAACGATCGAATCACGCTTGTGAAAAACAGACTGCTTGAAGGAGTCGTCAGCCATGTATCTGTCCAATATCGAAAAATCCCGAATAGGCGAATTCGGCAGGTCCACAAAGCCAATGTACGGCTCAAACTCAAAATGCAGATTTGCAGGCAGACAAAGAAAAGAATCGGAGGAAATCCAGATGTGATGCCAGTCACTTGTTAGGCTTTCCGACTCTCACTACTGTATGTATGAAGCCGTAAAAGTACGGATTATGGAGCATAACTATATATGATTGATAGTATTATTACTCCATTTCACCTTTTTCTGATATTCCCCGGCGAGGGAGTTCCTCTGTTTCAGGGGGGGTAGTCCCGCCCGGCAATGGTTCGAGTGCAGGAGATTGCCCGAGAGAAGCTTATGAGATTTCATAACACAATAATAGTACCTTCCATTCGCTTTGTCAGGCATCCTGACGAGATCGTTCACATGGTCTCACGGCTGTTGAGAGAAGGAGATTAACCGCAGCTGAACGAGGCGGACATACATTACGGATCGTTAGCGTGTCGATGGGTAACAAGGTAGTCTGAACAAGGCTTTTTTTTCGATTGATGCCGGAAGATTGACCGGCAGGAACGGTTGAAGTTAACAGGCAACCCGACTGTCTGTAGATCATCGACAGAGAACGGATTGAAACGAACTCTACAGGCAGCCGGCATGTACCATGCTTTCATGTTGTCGTGCGGATTCAGCTGGTTCTGTGCGACAAAATCATACTCGCGAAGCATTGCACACGATACGATCTGCACGGATCGAGAACAAGCGAGGCAGTCATGATGTGGTCAAGGAGAGTGTTTTGGATTGTCGGTGTCCTGACGGTATTTGTGGCCGGCACAGCGTT
>WJJA01000581.1 GCA_014729955.1 bacterium | reverse complement strand
TGCTGGCGATCGGGCAGATCATGCAGAATCTGACCAACCCGGTAAACTATATCGCCTATGCTGCAGGTTATTCCGTCGGCACCTGGATCGGTATAGAAATCGAGCAGCGTATCGCGCTGGGCAAGGTGCTGATCCGTACGATCATCAGCAAAGAGCCGAGCGACCTGGTGCAGCGCCTTCGGGATGCCGGCTACCCGGTGACCGAAGTGGAAGGATGGGGCCGTGACGGCGAGGTGAGCGTGCTGTTCATGGTCGCCGGTCGAAGGAAGATCCCGCACGTCCTGGCGATCATCGAAGAAAACAACCCGAAAGCCTTTTACTCTATTGAGGACATCCGCGCAGCCCGCGATACGATTCTGCCTGTACAACCGCGGCCGCTGATGCTTCGGCTCTACCACGGTCCGTTCCGAGCGGTGAAAAAAGGCAAGTAGCAGGGGCGCACGAGAGAAAGTGCCCGCGAATTGTGCAACTCGCGGGCACTTTGTTTGAACGGTTTCTGTGAATCCTATTCACTATCCTCACAATGCGGATTCCAGGTGGGACGGCAGGGGAACGGCAGGCTGTGCGCGACCACCGTCGCATTGCCGTCCAGGTCGGTCGTCACGATTCGGTAGTTCCCGTCCGCTCCGCGAGCCATCCCGACCAGCTTGCTGCCGTCCGGGTTCCAGTCCGGCCAGGTCCAGGCGGCGCCTTCCGCATCCTCCCATCCGGCATGCCATTCCACCTCTTCCGGTTGGATTGCCTCGACGGTTCCACCGAATGGATCGACCACCACCAGCGTCGCCGGTTCGGCGAGGTCGTCACTCACATACGCTGCAATGAGGGTGGCAGCGGAAGGATTTTGCATCGGACTCCAGAGGAACGAAACCAGGTCGGTTCCATGCGCGGACAGATCATACGAGGTGCCGTCAACAACTATGCTCAGCGTGGAGCCCTCGTCGCGCACATACGCCTCGTAATCGCCGCCCGGGCTCGCGTAGAAAGCCTGGGTGTTCAGCAGGGTGGTTTCATACGGTTCCGAATCCCCGACCATCCAGTACTCAATTTGACTAAGACCGCTTTGCAGCGTATTCCGCACATTGATGATCAGCGAATTGGCGGTGATCACACTGGGCGCATGACGCACCCGCCAGGGCAGCACATATTCCGCAACCATCGTGTACTCGGAAACCGGAGCGAGGGCATACCGCCAGACACGAGTGGTATCACCGTTCTGTGTCACATAGAACACTCGTGTTCCACCCGGCGAGAACGTATAGAATCCTTCCAGGACGTTTTCTCCGAAGGCATCCTGGTTCCCTTCTTCGTCAATGGTAATCAGGCGATCCTGACCGGTGTCGTACACAAGGAACCTGGTTTCCGTCTGGTTGGTGGTCCAGAGCGGAGAGTAGCCCACGTCGGTCAGATCGCCGGTATCGCCGGTGTTACGCACTGTACGGATGGTATCGTCCGCCTCCGACCGGGTGACAATGCGCTTGTCGTTGTCAAACCAGGCGATGCAGCCGAACGGCGGGCCGAACACTGTTTCCGTGGAATCGTCCGGCGGGATGATGGGGTCGCTGCCCCCGTCACAACCGGCACTTAAGAGGATGAGGGACAGCGTGGCAAGCAGCGCTGCCGCTGCCGGGGGAAGAATCCCCCGTACTCGAGTCAACCGTGCCATGTAAACCTCCAAAAATGGTATGACAAGGGCTCGTACTGTGATGGGGATGCGCGAGCCCGTTCCTGTCGTATTGAGCGTAATATAGCGGTTTTTCCGACTCAGGGAAGGATTGCTGTGAAACTCGCAGGATTTGCCGTACCTTTGGGCTCACCGGGAATCGCACAGGCCGGCGAATGGTCGAATCACCACACTGAGGTTTGAAAGCACACACTCGAACAATGGGACCGGTGCCGGGGTTACCGAGAAAAGCACCGAATCATTTCAATGATATACAGTATTTTAGAACTTGTAAAGACCACGCGTTGACATGTATCTCGCAGACCGGGGTTTCAGGTATGTGAATTGCAGTGCGTTCGGTGAGCCGGATACGGAATTGATGCGCACGCAGACTCGCTACGTTTCGGAAGGATACGATACGATGAAGAAAAACATGCTGCTTATTTGGGGAGTGATCTTCCTGCTTTCCGCCGCCGCAACATCGGCGAAAGCAGATGGATTTGAGGACTACCAGTACAACCCCGCTGCAAGGACCGGCGGACCGGTCAACTGGGGATTGGTACAGTTGCCCTACAGCCCGATCGCCACGCCCGGCGGGACAGCGGCGATGTGGACCAATCCGGCCGGTATCGGTATCGACGGCGGCTCCGGCCTGTTGCTCGGGTACGGTATTACGGCAGGTGGAGAATATGTCGGCAACGGGATCGGCGGCACATTCGGCGACCTGACCGGTAACCTTTCGGGGAGCGGCTGGCAGGACGATTACCTTCTCGGGGTCAACCTCGGCAATTTTTCCTACGGTCTCGAGGTGTCACGCGAATACTTCTTTGCCGAACGCCACACCATCGGCCTCTCGCTTCCCTTCGGGGAAGGGTTTTACCTCGGCGGAGCCTACCATTGGACAAAAAGCCTCGACCGTGAGGGCAGCTGGGATTTCGGCGCTCTCGTCCGCCCGACTCGATGGGCCTCCATCGGCGTGCAGGTGAGCGAGGCCGACTCCCCGGTTTTCACCTTCGGAGATGCTGATGAGCCGCAGCCGCGGGAGATTGACCCGACCTACCGTGTCGGCCTGGCGGTGCGCCCCCTGACCGACCGTCGGCTGACCCTGACCGCAGATGCCGTTTTTCAGAGAAACCCCGTTCAATTCCAGAAAACGGTCAACGACTTACCGCGAGTGATCGAGAGCTACAACGGGTACGACGAGGACATCGAGTTCACCTTCACCGCCGACTGGCAGCCGGTCTCATGGGTTGCACTGCGAGGCGGGTACGCGATCGAGTCTGAGACGGTTTTCGCGGGAGTGTCGATCTTCAGTTCGCTCTCCGAGTCGGCAACCTGGTTGAGTATGCCGGGCGACGACAACGGACCGGTGAAGTACGATCAGACCGGTTTGATCTATTCGCGCACCTCCAGCCAATACCGACCGGATATCATGTCTCTCTTCGTCAAGAAGAACTGGGTCCACATGACCTTGAAGGGCGAGTATGTCGAAGAGGAAGATCCCTTCAGTTTCTTCGGGCCGCAGCGTGAAACACTGTGGACCCTGATTCAGCGAATCGAACGTGCGACCGAGGACGATGAAGTTCGCGGCATGCTGCTCGAAATCAAGGGCTTTTCGATGGGGTACGGCGATCGGTACGAGCTGCGGCAGGCGCTGGAACGCTTCAAGGCTGCCGGGAAAACCCTTGCTGTCTATTCCCAGGGTCTGACGATGGGCGGCTATTATGTCGCGAGCGTCGCGGATCATCTCATGATCCACCCCTCAGGCAGCATTGCGATTCCCGGTTTCTGGATGAACCGTTTCTACCTGAAAAACATGCTGGCGAAGCTGGGTATTGAAGCGCAATTCCTGCAGGAGGGCAAGTACAAGTCCGCCGGCGAGCTGTTCACACGTGAAGAGGCGTCCGAACCGGCGTCCGAAGCGCTGGAAGCAGTGCTGGAAACCATGTGGCAGCATTGGGTGGAAACGGTGGCCGCCGACCGTGATCTCAGCCGTGCGCAATTGGAGGAACTGGTCGACGGCGCGATCTACACCGCTCGCGAGGCGCAGGAGACGGGCTTGATCGACGAAATCGCCTACCACGACCAGGTGCGCGATGAGATTGAAAAGCAGGCCGGTTACAAACCACGCCTGTTGCCGGAGATGATGTATTACGCTCTGGACCCGGCGCCGCGACACTGGGATGATATGACCTCCCCGAAAATCGCCGTGGTCTACGCGGTCGGCACCATCACGCCCGGCGAAAGCGGCAGCAACTTCCTCTTCGGCGACGTGATGGGTTCAGAATCCGTCGCCAAAGCGATTCGACAGGCACGTGCAGACAAACGTGTCAAGGCCATCGTGTTCCGTGTGGACTCGCCCGGCGGTTCGGCGCAGGCGTCCGATGTCATCCTGCGTGAAATCGAGCGCACCGTCGGAGATGTCGACGACGACAGCCGCAAAATCCCGGTGATCGTCTCCATGTCCGATGTCGCCGGTTCCGGCGGCTACTGGATCAGCGCCAAGGCGGACAAGATTCTCGCCCCGCCGATGTGCATCACCGGTTCCATCGGAGTGATCGGAGGCAAATTCAGCTTCGATACGATGTATGACAGCGTCGGGATTACCTGGGACTCGATGAAGCGAGGCGAAAATGCCGACATCTTCACCACCACCAGACTGTGGGACGAACGGCAGAAGGAGATCATCCAGAACTCCATGCACGCCACCTACGAGCAGTTCCTCACCCTGGTTGCTGAAGGACGAGGGATGGACCGTGACCGTGTGCATGAACTGGCGCAGGGACGGATCTGGTCCGGCGAGGATGCGCTGGATCGCAACCTCGTGGACGAGATCGGCGGGTTGATGGAGGCGATTGACGCTGCCAGGCATGCTGCCGGTATCGAAGATGTCCCCGATATCGATGTGAAGCTCTACAAAGCCGACGGCGGGTTTGACCTCGAAGGCGATGTGCAGGCCGCAGTCATGGCCAAACTGCCGCCGAAGGTGCGCGCCGCGATGAGTGCCGATGAGATCCGTGAACTGTTGAACGACGGCGAGCCGCTGCTGCTCACCCCGGTCTTCCCGGAACGCGGCGAAAAGTAGACCCGCCGATCACTACGCTCATACCCGAAATGGAGCCGCGCCCGTTCTAAGGGCGCGGCTTTTCACACTCAAGCCGGGTGCTCTTCCGGCACCGGCGAACCCGTGCGGTGCGCCGTCGAGAGAAACGAAACGACTCCCGCAGTATCCGACGACTAGCCCGAATATTTCATGAATGAAGAAAATATTCTTTTCTAAATACCATAATAACAATAATATAGTGTCGCGCTATCGCGCTATATAGTATTGCTTCGGCACAGAATGTGTCCAAGTCAAACTCATCTATTCATTCCCCCTTCGGGCGGTCCCGAGTACGTCATCTGCTTTGTTGCGAAGGATTCGCGGTATGGCAATACAGCTTCATTCTTCGCGCCTCACATCTGACACAGTTTGAACTCGTGAAATATCCGGGCTACGCCGTTGCCGACACGTCCCACTCTTTCTTGCTGAACAGTTCGTACAGGATCGGCACCACGATCAGGGTGAGGAACGTGCTGGTCAGCAGCCCGCCGATGATCACCCAGCCCATCGGTCCCCACAGGGTGCCGCCGCGCAGGGTCAACGGCAGCAGGCCGAAGATCGTCGTCAGCGTCGTCAGCACAATCGGAACAAAACGGCTGGTGCCGGCCTCGAGAACTGCTTCACGACGTTCCAGCCCCGAGCGCCGGTTCTGGTTGGTCATATCGACCAGCAGAATCGAGTTGTTTACCACGATTCCCACCAGCGAAGTCAACCCGACAAATGCCGTAAAGCTGAAAGTGTTGCCGGTGATAAACAGTGCGAGGATGGAACCGATAAACGCCTGCGGCAGAGCCGCGAAGATAATCAACGGCTGACGGTTGCTGCGGAACATCAGCACCAGCACCGCGTAGATGCCGACAATCGCGATACTGGTCGCGCTGTACATGCTGCTGAAGCTCTCGCCACGCGCTTCCGATTCGCCGCCGAACTCGACATCGATCCCCTCCGGGATGTCGAGCTGATCGACCGCCGCCTGCATATAGGCCTCCACCTCCGCGGTGGGCCGACCGCTTGTCGCAGCGGTGATCGACACCATACGGCGTCCGTCACGACGCTGCACCAGGCTGTGCCCCGACTCCAGGCGAATCTCCGCCACTTCCTGCAACGGCACCTGCGCGCCGGAGGCCGTCGGCAGGTAAATGCGCATGAAATCCTGCATGCGGGCGTTTTCTCCCGACGGCAGACGTACCATCACCGGGTATTCCTCGCCTCGGTCGTCACGGTAGTCTGCCGCTTCCCACCCCGCCAGGGCGGTGCGCACGATACGATCGATTTCATGCAACGGAATGCCGAACATCGCCGCCTTGTCACGGTCGATCTCCACACGGACATTCGTCGCACGTGTGGCGTAGGGATTATCCACGTTTACCGCGCCGGGCACGGACGCCATCGCATCTTCGACCTTGTGCGAAATCGCTTCCAGTTGATCCTTGTTCTCACCGTAAATACGCACCGCGATCGGATCGCCGGCGTGCGGACCCTGCTCCAGCTCGATCACCTTGAAGCGCGCGCCGGGGTAGCTGCGCAGTCGTTCACGCAAGGATTCCAGGACCGGGCCAAGTTTCTCGCCGCGGATATCGCTCCGGGTGCGCACGAACAGTTGCCCGAAGTTCGACTTTTCCGCGCCGGGCACCATGTTGTAATAGAAGCTGGGCTGCCCGCGCCCGAGGTTGGCGCTCACCAGCTCTACCTCATCCACCGAAAGAATCTGCTCTTCCGTCCAGCTTAAGGCGCGATCGGTGGCATCCAGGCTCGAACCTTTCGGCAGTTCCACATCCACCACGAAGATCGGCTTTTCCGCCTTGGGGAAGAACGACACCCCCACCAGCGGGAAAAGAGCGATCGCACCGAAGAGGGCGAGAGTGGCGATGCCGAGCACGAGCCAACGATGCCTCAAGCCGAACTTCAATGCGCGCAGGTACGGCCCCTGCACGAACCCGTACAAGCGGCGTGTCAGGTAAGGCTGCTTGTCCATCGGCACCGGCCGCATGATCTTCGACGCCGCCATCGGGCTGAACGTCAACGCAACCAGCAGCGACGACGCGAGGATCAGCATCACCGAAATCGGCATCGAACGGATGAAATCGCCGGACACGTCCGCCATCATCGCCATCGGCACGAACGCCAGCATCGTGGTCAGGGTCGCCGCGCTCACCGCCGACCCCACCTGAGCCGTGCCCTCCCGTGCCGCCGTGGGACGGTCGATTCCGCGAATCAGGAAACGGTTGATGTTTTCGGTGACCACAATTCCGTTGTCCACCAGCAACCCGAGCGCGATGATCATCGCCGCGATCGTCATCTGCTGGATCGCATACCCGGCCAGGTCGATAAAGCCGATCGCGATCGTAAACGAGAGCGGAATCGCCAGCATCACAATCACCGACGGACGGAACCCGAGGGCAAGGGTCATGATCAAACCGACGAGCACGATACCCTGCCCGAGGTTGATGTAGAAGTCGTTCAGCCGGTACTCGACCGCGTCGGATTGCTTGAACACCCATTGCAGTTGAATGTCCGACGGCAGGCTCGCGTCGAATTCTTTCACCTCTGCGTTGACCTGTTCCATCACGGTGAAGATGTTGCGGCCCGGCTTCATGCGTGCGGTGACCACAACAGCGTCCGCGCCGTTGATACGCATCAGATGCTGCCGATCGGCATACGCGTACTCCACATCCGCGACTTCCTTCAGGTAGACCGGGCTTACGGCTGAACCCGCCACCACCACGTGCTCGATCTGCTTCAGCGATTCAAAATCGCCGCTTGTGAGCACGTTAAATTTCTTGTCACCGCTCTGCACACTGCCGCCCGGAATGTTCATGCCGGCCGACTGCACGGCATCGATCACACGAGTGAGCGGAATCTGCAATTCGGCCAGCCGTTCCGGGTTCACCGCGACGCGCACCTCCTCACCACGTTCACCGTTCTGCTCGATCTCCTGCAGATCGGGCAAACGCTGGAGGCGGTTTTCGAGGCCCTCGGCATACCGCTGCAGGTCGCGCAGGGGACGGTCGGACACCAGGGCGATCTGGATAAAGCGGACACTCTGCGTGGAGGGCGCCATGACATCAGCGCGCACGACTCCGTCGGGAAAGCTGCGTTGCGCTTCGGCGAGCTTATCCTCCACCTCGCTGATCAGTTCGTCACGGTCATGCCCGGGCTCGAACTCGATCCACAGCGAGGCCACGCCGTCCAGCGCGGTGCCGTTGGTGTGCTTTACCTCCTCGATGTCACGCACCAGGTCGTCCAGAGGGTCGAGCACAAGAGTTTCCATATCTTCCGGGGTGCCGCCCGGCAGCACGACCGTCACACTGGAAAACGGCGGCTTGATGAAGGGGTCTTCGCTGCGTGGCATTTGGAGAAAACCGAACACACCATACAGAATCAACAGCGCCAGCATCATCACCGTGAACGGCTTGTTGTCAAGCGCGATGCGTGTCAGCTTCATCGGTCGCTCTCCCCGTCGATCGCGACTGTTTCACCGTCACGCAGGAAGCCGGCCGCTTTGGAGACCACTACGGCTTTCGCCGGCAGGGTCGGGCGCACATAGACCGAATCGTCATAGATCTCGACGATACGTACTTCACGGCGCAACGCGGTGCCGTCCTCGACGATGTAGACAAACGCACGGTCATCGTCGCCTTCCGCCAGCGCGCCGGCCGGCAGCGGAATCACTTTGCGCGGCGGTCCCGGGATGTCCACTCGAGCGATCACTCCCTCAAAAATCCCCTTCCGTGCGGGCAGCTCCAGTTTCAGCAGGACATTGCCGGTATGCGGGTCGGCAACCGCGCCGGTTTCGATGATGCGGCCCTGCACCGGTTCTTCGAGGGTCTCCATGTGTACCGCAACGTTGCGGCCTTCCGTGATCCACGTGGAAAAGCGTGCCGGCACACCGACCTGCACACGACGCACCGGGGCGTTGTCCACCACACGCATTACCGGCTTGCCCTCCCCGTGCATCTCCCCCTCATCGGCGATCACCATCGCAATATAGCCGTCGAAGGGTGCGACGATCTTCGCCTTCTCCAGGGTGAAACGTGCACGCTGTTCCGCCGCCCGTGCACGTTCCAGTCCGGTCTCGGCCTCCTGCAGTTGGCGAAGCGTGGCAACATCCTCCTCGTGCAGGTTGCGCAGACGTTTCACATCGCGCTCCAGTTGCCGGCGTTGTGCGACGGCGTCCTGCAAACCTGCAGCCACTTCGGTGGTGTCCAACGACGCCAGCAGATCGCCCTGCTTGAACGCATCGCCCTCTTCCACATGAATCCTGTTGACAAATCCGCCGGAACGGAAGGCGAGCATCGCCTCACTGCGGTGGGTTACCCGTCCGCTGATCTGCAGACGCTCCGGCCGTTCGATGACCTCGGTGCGTATCACGCTCACCGGGCGCGCTTGCTTCTCTTCAACAGCTTCGGGCTCGTCGCCGGCGCAACCGATCAGCAGCAGGGTACTGAGGCCAAGCACTGCGAGGAGCCCGGCCGGTATCGTCAAACGGGACTTGCTAGTCATTGTCAGGCTCCCTGTTGGAAGGTTGATCTTCAAACACACGGCCGACACTGCGCTGCAGATCGGCACGAGCGATCCACACGGCATACCTCGCGGCGATCTCCTGTGTCGCCGCCTGGGTGCGTGTGATCTGTGCATCGAGCAGCTCCACCTGCCGCGTCATACCCTCGTCGTACATCGCACGCACCATGCGGTAATTCTCTTCGGCCGCCTGTTGTGCCTCCAGCGCCGCACGGTGTTTCGCACGGCTTCCCCGGTCGTTCAGCCAGGCATGCGTGACATCCTGCCGTACCGCGAGCTGTGCATTGCGCTGCGCCTGCTCGAGCTGACGGCGCTGCACCACTACCTGTTCACGCTGTGCGTTTTTCTGGAAACCGTTGAACAGGTTCCACTGCAATATGCCGGACAAGAGGTAGTAGTCCTGTTCGTCGCTGAACTCGTAGTCTTCACCCTGGTAGCCGTACTCGCCCGCGGCGACCAGCGTGGGCCACCAGGCGCTGTCGGTCGCCTTCCGGGCATGCTCGAGCGCCTCGCCCTGACGGTCAAGCTGCTGCAGTTCTCCTCGCGTGCCGAGCGAAGCAGCCAAGAGGGTGTCCAGCGGATGCGCAGAAGGGGGAAGCTCATCGCTGGGAACCGGGACATCCGGAAGCGTCAGCAGGTCACGCCCCAGCAGTCGGTTCAACGCGGTGCGCGCAAGCTGTTCCCCGGTGTCAGCGTCGATCCAGCGGGAGCGAGCATTTGCCAGCGAGGCACGAGCCCGTTGTACTTCCGCCGGGTTCGCCATCCCCTGCTCGCCGCGCAGACGTGCCGCGCGCAGCTGCTCGGCCGCCAGCAGCGTGTCTTCCACCGCGACCTGCACCATGTCCCTTGCACTCAACCAGTTGAACCAGGCTTCACGTGTGCGGTACGCGACAGCGACCTCTTCAGACCGCACCGCCGCCTCTTCCGCCAGACGGCTTTGCTTCCGCGAACGCCATGAGTGGTACAGCCCTCCGCCCGTGAACAGCGTCTGCCGGAAGCTGATCCTGGTCTCCTGTTCTTCTTCACGAAGAAAAGGGATCACAGAAGGCGGAACGTCTTGCGGCAACACAGACGGCGGCAGGAAATCGTTCACATCAAAGCGAATCTCACGGCCGCCTTCCGCACGGGTGTATCGGCTCTGCACATCCACTGTGGGCAGCATTGCGCCGAACGCCTCACGGACCTGCTGTCTCGCCAGGTTGATCCGTTGCCTCTCCGCCTGCATCTCCGGGCCCGCCTCCAGCGCCTCGCGCACATAACGGTCGCCCAGTTCCCAGGCGGTCTGCCCCAACCCGGTCGACACCACAACCACCGGAAACAGGGCTGTCAGCATCCATCGTTTCATGAGTGGGGGATCCCGTGTGTTTTGCGGAAGGTCTCGATGTCGAACTCAAGGCCCAACAAGTCGAGCGACCGCATCATGAACTGGAACAGCAGCGTCGACATCGTCTTCAGGTGCTCGTCGCTCATCGGCTCCATGAACTCACGCACCTTTTCGATGTAATGCCGGTTCACCCTCTCGAGCAGCTCAAAGCCGTCCTTCGTAACCTCAATCAGGTTGACACGCCGGTCCGTGGGCGACGGGGTACGCCGCACCAGCCCCCTCTCCTCCAGCGCATCGATGTTCTGCGTCATCCCCGCCGGGCTTTTCAGCATACTCTCGGCCAGCTGCTTCATCGACACCGGCTCACCGATCCCGCTCAAGTGACGCAGCATCGCGTAGCGAAGTGTGCTCAAGCCGTACTCCTCGAAGATCAGCTCATCGCCGATACGGTGGGTCAGGTACCCGATGTGCATGATCATAGGGGGCAGGGTGACCAGCAACCGGTCCCGTTCGCCCAACTGTTCCATGAAGCCGTCCGGGCAGGCTCCCGGCTGAAGGCTGTCACATGCACCATCTCCCGTCAATGCACCAAACATGGTCGCCTCGAATCCGTTTGTTAAGATCTTAACATTTTCCCAATAGATATTATACCGATCAATATTACAGCGCTAAAATATCTAGGTAGAAAGCAAATGTCAAGTGGGGGCTGGGACTGGTTCTCCAGAGATTCCCGCTCATTGTAATCTCCTTATAATTATGATATTGACTCTGATCTGCGATCGTTTAGCGCTGTTATTCGGATCTCCGGGGATTTTAGGATCCTTCGCCTTTAGGCTTGCCTAAACCGAACAGCAACCTTACTCTTTCAGGGAACGTGATACAGGAGTTCGACTGAGGGGAGAAGGGACATGAAGGGGTTCAGAACAGGTACACGGCACTTCGTTGCGATCATGCTGCTGTTGTTGACGGCATCGTTCGCAGGCGCGCAGGAGCTGGATGAGTGGACCGAGACCTGGGTCCGGCATTTTGCGACGGAAGATTCATCCGAGCTGGGGCATGATTTCATGCTGGACCCGGACGGCAACCCGGTTGTTTCCGGCTTTACATCCCTCGCACAGACTGTGAC
>WJJA01000580.1 GCA_014729955.1 bacterium | reverse complement strand
GCTTGACCAGTGGCGCGACCTCGCTGACGGCAATGAACGCCTCGCATTGGGAACGTCACTTTCGAACATCGGCGGCAATGCCTACAACCGTCGCGCGACCCTGTTCCCCGCGGTCAACGGTGACGGCCTCACCAACAGCGACACCACGATGCTCGCCGCCTGGAAGGGAATGGGGCTGTCGTGGATTATCCTGGAAGATCCGGAGAAGTGGGTCGCGGAGGGTGCCGTGGCGCTGGACAAAACCGACCTGCTCGACGAGATCAGGTCGCTGGGGTTCACGGTACAGATGCCGTTGCGGGATGTCGTCCGATGCCGTGATATGATCGAAACCCTCGGGTCGAACGCCCTGCTTGTGGGGACGTGGGAGGAGTTTGTCCAGACCTCCGACGAAATGCTGACCGTTGTCGACGATGCGGGCGCTCATATGGTTGTCAGTGCGCCGGAGAAGGGTGCCCTGCTTACGGACGAGCAGGAACGAATCGCGGCGCACAAGGTACATCTGCAGCCGATGACCGAGCGGTACGATGCGATTCTCCGGTGGGTAGCTTCACTGCAGGACGCCGGCATTGAAGATGACCGGATCCTGGAGTGGATCGGCGGGCACCAGGGGCGCTGGTAAAAGATTGTATTGAATCTTACCCCGCCCGTCGGGGAGCAACATGACCCCCCGACGGGATCGAAGGCGACACCGGCGTGGGCAGTCGCTTACTGCTCGTGGCATTCCGTGCAGGTCATGCCCTCGTGGCAGGTGTAGCAGGTTTTATGCAGCGCGACCTTGGTTTCCGCGACATCAACCGTCTTGACATCGTCGCGGTGGCAATGCCGGCACCCTTCCACGTGATGGCATTCGATGCATTCGATTTCGAGCATGTCGGTGTGGAACTCGTGTTCAAACACGATCTGGGTACCGCCCAGGTAGTCGGTCTGGAACACGACTTTTTCAGGAGTGTCCGCCTGGCGGTTCTCCCAGTCGTAGATGAACATCTCCTCCATCTTCTGCTGCGGAGATTTCTTCTTTCCCGTATCCTGCTTGGCATTCACGAGCCCGAACGCCAGCGCCGTAACAAGAATCGCCAGAATCCCGATTTTCATGCGCATGATCGTATCCTTTTATCGCAAACCTGCCTTTTTACACATGTTCAACATCGTCTCGCATGCCGAACGATTCCCGTCCGGTCGAACCTCACGGCATCTGTACCGTTTACCCTTCTCCGCGCTTTTTCAATTCGGGGAAGATCGGCAACCACTTCGCGATGAAATAGAACGCCATCAGCCCCAGTGCGACCAGGAACAGGCTGATGCCGATTTCTCCCACCGCGGGAGTATACTCACCGCCGCTGCTGCGCAGCATGCCGGTCCAGGCGACGTTGAAACGGTTATACAGGATGCCGAGAACCGTAAGCGTCGCCGACCCGATGATCCATTTCGGGTGACGCCGCATGCCTGGAATCATCAGGATCAACATGGCCATCACGAGCAGCAGGATCTCGCCCCAGAAATGGAAACATTCGAACTGCCCGCTCGCCAGACAGCCGAACACGTCTCGAACAAACAGATCCTGGATTTTCACACCCAGGTAGACAATAATCCCGACGAGCTGGAAATCCGCCAGGTCGGCGATGATATGGGTCTCCAGGCCGCGGTGGAACAGCCGTGCGCTGACCGCCGATTCCAGGATTACCATCGCCGGTCCCACGGTCACCGCAGACAGGAAGAAGAGTAGCGGAAGTATCGGGGTATACCAAAGCTGGTGAAGCTTTGCCGGTACAATCAGGTACACCGATCCGAGCGAGGACTGGTGCAGAGTGGACAGCAGCACGCCCAGCAGCACCACGGGGATGGTGATTTTCTGCAGCAGGCGCAACGGTCCGCTGAGGTTATACTTCTCGAGCACCACCGGCAGGAATTCGAGAAAGAGCACGATTGAGTAGAGCATCACGCACCAGGCCACCTCAAACATCACCGAGTGCGGATTCCACATCACCAGCGGGTGCCAGATGTTGAAATACTTCCCCAGGTCGTAGATCAGGCCGACCGATACCAGGATGTAGCCGAGGAACGCGGTCAGAATGGTGGGCCGTACCACGGAATGATAGCGGTGATAGCCCATGATGTAAACGAGGAAGGCGAGGGTGAATCCGCCCGAGGCAAGCGCGACCCCGCCGATCACATCGAACGCGATCCAGAAGCCCCAGGGAAACTCATCGGTAAGGTTGGTGACGGCGCCCAGACCGCTGAAAAACCGTACCGCACTGAAATAGAGGCCCTGCAACAGGATCAACCCGATGATGCCCCAGAAGATCTTCCGTGACGTGCTCCAGTGCCGTACCTGCTTGATCTCCATGGCGAGGTTCATCCCTGCCCCTCCTCGTCCGGTGGCTTCACGTGCTTCGCATCCGCGCCGGGTTCTACCGACGCTTTCTGTTCGAGGTTCTCCCGTTCAATGTCCATGCGACGGTGGATGATCCAGGAGATCCCGCCGAGCAACAGCCCGCCGGTGATCACGATGTTCGGGATCTTGCTCATCACCGTCCAGGTCAATTCCGGCAAGGGTGTATAGCCGAGGTCCATCTGGAAGCCGAGATCTTCGAACGGCACACCCGAAAGCATCAATACACCCGTGCCGCCGACTTCCTCTTCCCCGTACACGTAGTCCACGTAACGGTTAGGAAATGCTTCGATACGGCGGTGAGCGAGAGCGAGCAGTCTGTCGCGCTCTCCGAAACGGCAGGCACCGGTCGGGCAGACCCAGGCGCAGGCGGTTTCCCCGCCCGCTTTGACACGGTCGAAGCACATCACGCATTTGCGAATTACCGGCACCGCCTTGCCCCATTCATACTTGGGGATCTGGAACGGGCAGGCCATCATGCAGTAACGGCAGCCGATGCACTTGTCCTCGTGGTAGATGACAGCCCCGAGGTCTGTTTTTTCCAGGGCGGTCACCGGGCACACGGACGCGCAGGTCGGTTCGAGGCAGTGCATGCACATACGACGGTAGAACTGCCCCTTTTCCTTGAGCACGATCGTGTAGTTCTTGTGGTTCAGCTCATCTTCCGGCGGATCGGCGGGCAGATTGTGTTCACGTTCACATGCATCTTCGCAGGCTCCGCAACCAATGCATTCCGTAAAATCCAGCAGTATCGCCTTACCGGACCCGTTGTTTTGCTTCATGTCGATCGCCAACGTCCCTTCTCCTTCTTGTTCCAAAATTCACATATACAATAACGCATTATTTTAAAGAGAGTGCAACTCCGGGGAGAGCACGCAAATTGCAACAGCGCAACAGGTTAAGCCAGCCTAATATGGGCGTAAGACAATAACGGTGCGGTGTTCACAACGTGCAACACGACGTGCTGTTGGATGGCTTTTGGTGCAGTCTCGGTCGGGATCCGGAATAGGGGACAGGTAACGGCGTTTTCATCACAATAGAGATCGTCCGGGGCGAACAAAGCAGGCACACTCCCGGTCTCACTCCGTTCGGAGCCTTGAAACGCGAAACAGTCGGCTCTACATTGTGATCGGCGTTACAATCGCCCGAAGAGGTATGATGGGGTATCTTACGTCATGAGTGGGCCGGTGGTGTGCCGGCAATGGATCGCTGTTCTCAACCCTGCAAGGGGGTTTCAGCATGGGTCTACGGCATAATCAGCGGCAAACAATCATCGCCTGTCTGGTCCTATCACTGATCGCCACAATATCATGCCGGCAGAATTGGAACCATGTGCACCTGCGTGAGATTTCTCCGCGCAGCCCGCTCCCCGAGCAGAGCAACATCACGTTCAAATTTTCGCGGGATGTTGTGACGCCGGGACGTATCGACCAACGCTTCGATTCCGCCGCGGTGAGGATTGAGCCGGCGCATCCCGGCTGGTTCCGCTGGCTCGATACACGCACACTGCAGCTCATGCCGACAGAACCCTTCAAGCCTTCCACAAGCTACCAGATCAATTTCGATGAAAGCCTGGTGGAATTGCCCGAAGTCCAAATGGCTGGTGTGCAAACCGTCGAGGTGAAGACTCGACGATTTTCCCTGCTTGGCGTGCACACGGACTTAGAGCCGATTCCTGATGATCCGAGCCGTTCATTCCTCGAACTGCGGCTACAGTTCTCCGACATTGTTTCGCCGGACGAGTTGAGAAAGCATGTTGAGATCCGACGCAAAGACAGTGGTGATTCTATTGGTTACACGATACAAAACATCATGCCGAGTCGTGAATTTGTCTTGCTATCGGAGCCGATTGAACGATTGCTGAAAGAAGATGTGGAGCTGCAAATCCGGGTCGATAAAGATCTTAAACCCGTTGAAGGCAATCTTCCACTCGGAAAGACAGAGGTGAAGACAGTCACACTGGACAAACAGGGTACGCTCAAAGTCGATAATGTCCAGCCAATGCAGCACGACAAGAGCTTTGTCATTCAGATTACCCTGTCTGTTCCTGTGGACGCTGTCGATGCACGGGACTATATCAAGCTGGAGCCGTCCGGTGAATTTGATGTCACCACGGGCTACTCCAACCAGTTGATCCTTACCGGTGAGTTTCAGCAGCGTGAAAACGTGAAATTGACTCTCCTGGAAGGACTGCCCTCGCTGAACGGCAAGACACTGGAAAAGACCTTCACACAACAGGTCAACTTCCCGGAACTGCAGCCGTCAGTAGAGTTTGCATCTCACGGAAGTTACCTGGCACGCAGCGGATTGAAGAATGTGCAACTGGATGTGGTGAACCTGGATTTCATCCGTGTCGAGGTCACCAAAATCTACAGAAACAATATGGTGCACTTTCTTCACGACCGGGGTGCGCAACGGGGGCACGGCACCGGCCCGTACGGTCGCACGATTTACAATGAACAGGTTCGCATCGAGATGCCGGGCGCCGGCGATCTGCCAGTTCCGGTGCCGGTCACGGTCAATTTTGACCCCTTTCTGCGTGAACACAGCACCGGCCTGTTCGTGATGACGGTGCGTGATGACAACCGTTACTGGCGCAATGACGCACGTGTGATCCTGCTGACCGACATCGGCATGATCGCGAAAATGAACGGAGACGCGTTGCATGTCTGGACCCTGTCGACCTCGACGAATGAATCGATTGCCGGCGTCAGCCTCGAGCTGCTGAGTGAGAACAACCAGTCGATGGGACAGGCAGTCACGGACGCAAGCGGTCATGCGGTGATCGGCAACCTGGGTCGGTTTGCCGACGAGTTTTCCCCGTACGTGATCACCGCCTCCAGGGGCGAAGACTTCTCCTACCTCGAATTCGACAACAATCTGATTCATAACACCCATTTTGACGTGGGCGGTCGTACGATCTCCGAGCGTGGGTTCGATGCCTGGATGTATGGACCCCGCGACATCTACCGTCCCGGCGAAACCGCTCATATCGCTGCGGTGGTGCGGGCGGTTGAGGGTGCTGTGCCGCCCGGCATGCCGGTGACACTTCGTATCAACGACCCTGCCGGCCGAGAGTGGCCGACGCAAAAAGGTCGCGTGAACGAAGAGGGCATGGTCGATTTCCTGGTGGAAATCCCCGTCTATGCACGCACCGGACGGTACAGTGCAACCCTGCACACGAGCGGTGACCATGCCCACGGTCGCTACAGCTTCCAGGTGGAGGAGTTCATTCCCGACCGCATCAAGGTCGAACTCGAGACCAACGGCGGAACCTTCACAGTCGGCGACAGTCTGCGTATGGATGTAACCGGTACGATGTTGTTCGGTCCTCCGGCACAGGGACGGCGCTGCACCGGGCAGTTGACACTGTCCGACCAGTCGTTTTCGCCGGAAAAATGGCAGGGATACCGTTTCGGTGATCCGGACAAGAGTTTCGATCGTGTAACCGAAACACTGGGTGAGACCGAATTGGATGATGAGGGAAGAGCATCCTTCACCTGGATGGTTCCAGACCATTTGCGTCCTTCATCCACGCTGCGGGCGCACCTGCAAACGGTGGTCTATGAAAAGGGCGGCCGTACGGTGGCGGCACATCAAACGGTTACGATCCACCCCTATTCGCACTATATCGGCTTGCGCAGGCAGAATGAGCAGGGGTATGCGACCCCCGGTAACAAGGAAACCTTCGATCTGGTTCTGGTCACACCCGACGGGGAGCTGTACAGGCAGTCCCGCAAACTGTCGCTGCGGTATGTGCGATACCGCTGGCAATCCACCCTGCAACGCGACCGGAGAGGGCAGTATCGCTATCAATCAAGGCGTGTCGCACAAACCCTCAGCCGAGACCAGGTCGTGTACGGTGGGAAAACGGCGCAGTTTTCTTTCTCACCGCAGACATACGGTCAATACGGGGTCGAGGTGGAGGACAGTGAAACCGGTGTGCGCACGGTTTACACCTTTTACGCCGGGGGGTGGGGCTATAACCCCTGGGCGATGCAGCACCCGGACCGGATCGAGCTTGAGCTGGACCGCGAGCGGTATGGGAGCGGCCAATCGGCGAACGTACTGGTAAAGGCGCCGTTCAGCGGCATGCTGTTGCTGACAGTGGAACGCGACAAGGTGTTCGATCAGCGCCTGGTGCGGATGACGGAAAACACGGCCGAGATCGCGGTGCCGTTGCGGCGTGCGTTTGAGCCGAACGTTTACATTACCGCCACGCTGGTCCGGTCCGGCGCTGACGTCGACCCGAGTGCGCCCATGCGTGCGTACGGGGCGGTGCCGGTGATGATGGACATGAGCCGGTACCGTATGGATCTCTCGCTCGATGTACCCCGGCAGATTCGTCCCCGTACGACGCTCGATGTCACATTGCATGCACCGGGCGTGTCCGGTCCGGCAACGGTGACGGTCGCGGCGGTCGATGAAGGCATTTTACAGCTTAACGATTTCAAAACGCCCGATCCACACAAGCATTTTTACGGCAAGCAGCAGCTTAATGTGCGCACCTACGACATCTTCCAGCGCCTGCTGCCGGAAGCCGAACAGGCAATGATCCATTCCAGGCCGGGCGGAGGAAAAAGCGCCGGTGAAATGGGGCATGTCTC
Source organism: bacterium (assembly GCA_014729955.1). Classification (GTDB taxonomy): domain Bacteria; phylum Electryoneota; class Electryoneia; order Electryoneales; family Electryoneaceae; genus WJJA01. The sequence continues at coordinate 15 of WJJA01000580.1, read as the reverse complement.
TTCACTCTCACAGGC
>WJJA01000579.1 GCA_014729955.1 bacterium | reverse complement strand
CGACACTATCTTTTTGTTAATATAGAATTTAGAAAAGAATGTTTTCTTCATTCATGAAATATTCGGGCTAACGGAGCATTTCCAGGGCGTCCGGTTCCATCGCAAGCGCCGTTTCCACATGATGGATGAAATCTTTGTACATGAAGGGTTTGCGAAGCAGGGGCAGACTTCGAAGGAGATCGGTCTGTTCGTTCAGGATGTCGTCGGTGTAGCCGGAAACGAACAATACCTTCAGATCGGCTTGAATGGCGCGCATCTCTTTGTACGTCTGGAAACCGTCCATATCCGGCATGACGATATCGGTGACGAGAAGTTTGATGTCCTGTGGTGAAAGCCTCAGCATTTCCACCGCTTCGGTGGCCGATCCCCAATAGATGGCATCATACCCGGCTGTATTCAACAGTTTGATCATGATGTCGCGTACCTTCTCATCGTCTTCCACGACAAGAACCGTTCCGGACCCCCGGTACGGCTGCATGAAGTCTTCTTCTTCGCCCACGCCCGCCGGTTCGTACACGCCGGAGAACGGAAGGTAGACACGGAAAACCGTTCCTTCTCCCGGGTTGCTCTCGACGGTAATTGCACCGTCGTGCTGTTTCACAATGCCGTACACCGTAGACAAACCGAGCCCGGTACCCTTCCCTTTTTCCTTGGTGGTGAAGAACGGTTCAAACAGTTTGTCAAGAAGTTCCTTTTCAATTCCCTTGCCGGTATCCGCAATGGTTAATTCCAGGTAGGGTCCGGGTTCAATCGGATCCGGCAGGTTCAGGGTCCCGGCTTCCAGTTCGACTCGAGCGGTTCGTATGGTGATGGTGCCTGTGCCGTGTACGGCGTCACGGGCATTCAGCGTGAGGTTGAGCAACACCTGTTCAAATAGCGCCCTGTCCACCAGCAGCGGCTCGAGGTCCGGCGCCAGATCCAGATCGATGGCAATGTTTTCCGGGATCGTGCGGCTCATCAGGCGGTTGAAGGTGACGATCACCTGGTTGATGTCGCTGTGCTCCAGGGACAATTTCTGTTTTCGTCCGAACGCGAGCAACTGGTGGACGAGCAGGCGGGCACGGTTGGACGCATACAGAATGTCGTTCAACCGCCCGCGGTTCTCCGAATCAAGATCCAGTTCGTACTTCATCAGCTCGGCATTGCCCATCACCGGCACCAGCAGGTTGTTGAGGTCATGGGCGACACCCCCGGCAAGACGACCGAGCGCTTCCACCTTCTGGGATTGCCAAAGCTGGTCCTGCAGCTCGTTGCGCCGTTTTGCCTCCTCACGCAACCGCCTTGTGATCTCCTCCAGCCTGGCACGCTCCTCCTGCAAACGTTTCGACGTTGTGTGCTCAAGTAGAAACGCCCTCTCCAATCCGTCTGTGACCGTCGACACTGAAAGTGCGAGGAACAGTCCGATCGCTGCCATGTTGACCCATATCAGTACCCAGATATCCGGGTTGTCGGCGATACCGTTGGTAGACGGCAGCATGTGCAGGTAGGACATCCCGGTAAACACACCCATCGTCAGCATGATGAGCGCAAAGATGACAAGCGCCTGCCTTCGACCCAGCAGAAGTGCGGCAGCGGCGATCGGCAACAGCATCCACGCTTGTGCGGAACTCTGTGCACCGGCGATATACATCAGGGCCATGCTGAGAATAAAGCCCATGCTGAGCAAATGGACCACACGTGTCGTGTAGCGCAGGCGACGGGCAAACGTCAGGTACAGCAGCCAGGCATAGAGGACGACATCGATGACAGCGATGGACTCGAGGTTCAATTGCACGGCTAGTGCGACACTGAAGACCAGGGCGATAGGGGTAAAGGCGACGAGGGAAAGAAGGGTGATCTGCAAGACTCGTTCTCGCCAGTAGCGACGCGGATTGGTGCGTGGCGACTGTTCCGGCGAGCGGTATTCGATGATTTTCCGCAGGACTGATGCCGCAGGGGCGAAAAGGCCTCGCTTCATACCTTATCCTCGGACGTGACGATAGCGAAGTTCATTGTTGACCGAAAACACAACATACAACAAAGGAACACGAAATAGGGAATTCAGGAGAGTTTACAGACGTTGCAGATCGCAGACGGGCAGTCTTCAAAGTTATAGGAAAAAAGAAGAAAGGACGCTCGTTCGTCTTCTTGAGAGTGATCGTTCCTGTGTCCGCGAATTCCTCGATCACTCTTTCTTCTTCCGTCCGGGGGGTTTTTCATCCTCATACAGCCAGCTCATCGGTTGCGAGGGGGTATCCTTACCGGATCGAGTGTCGGGAAACGATAGACCGGTTTGTTTGACGGCACCGGGTCTGTTGGATTCAAGCGAGGAAGATTTTGAGGAAGTGTCGGACTTTGCTTGGTCGCCAGGGATGGCGGTCTCGCCGCGCAATCGTGCATGTCCGGGCGGGGCCGGCTCATCGAGCAGCGAGGCGCGTACTTCGTTCAAGATGCGATTATCATCCCCGGATTTCCGCACGACACCGGCCAGGGGGAGACCGGCGAAGGGAGACTGCGTCTGTTGATGTTCGGCGGTCGCGGTAAGAATGACCTTGGCCTTCGGAGCCAGTTGGCGCATCTTCCCGAGCAGTTCCGGTCCGTTCATGCCCTGCAGGTTCAGTGCGAGCAGGATAGTGT
>WJJA01000578.1 GCA_014729955.1 bacterium | reverse complement strand
GTGTCAGATGTGAGGCGCAAAGGATGAAGCTGTATGGCAATACCGCGAATCCTTCGCAACAAAGCAGATGACGCAGTTGGGACCGCCCGAAGGGGGAATGAATAGATGAGTTCGGCCTGGACACAATCTGTGTCAGGGAAAAGCTGTATAGCGTGACATTATCTTGTTGTTAATATATCTTTTAGAAAAGAATGTTCTCTCCATTCATGAAATATTCGGGTTAACCAGGCACCGGGATCCGGGACTGCTTCCGTTGCCGGCCGACACAACGCAAGCCGGGTCTCATCCACGCAACAGCTCGATCGTGCGGCGAAAATCGTTCGGGTAGGGTGCCTCGAAATGCATCCGTTCTCCGGTTTCCGGGTGCACGAATCCCAGCGTACGCGCATGCAACGCCTGACGCGGCATCTCCTTCAAGGCACGCCGTGCCAGGTCACGCTGAAAGGAAGTCATCTGCGACAACCCGTGCAGCGTGCCGCCGTAGATCCCGTCCCCGAACACCGGCCACCCCTTGTGCGCCGTGTGCACACGGATCTGATGAGTCCTCCCGGTCTCGAGACGCAGCGAAAGCAGACAGGCGAACTCGAACCTCTCCGCAACCAGGAAACGGGTGACCGCTTCGCGCCCCCCCTCGACCACCGCAAACCGTTTGCGGTCGCCGGGATGACGCGAGATCGGAGCGTCGATCGTGCCCGAGTCGGGCGGCGACCCCCACACCAGTGCGTGATACTCCCGCTCGATGTCATGTTCATGAAACAGACGACCCAGCGCGGTCATCATCGTTTCCGTACGTGCAACCACCAGCAGACCGGAGGTGTCCTTGTCCAGGCGGTGCACAATCCCGGGACGATGAGTGCGCGGCAGTCCGCTGCTGTCCACCGGCGGCACAGCGTCTGCTTCCTCCGGCGTCTCTTCGTCTGACACATCGTCCTCATCGTCATCTTCGGGCTCATAAACCTCCGGCAGCGGGAGATTGGCAAAACGGTGCAACAGGGCATTGACCAGGGTGCCGGAATGGTGCCCCGCCGCGGGATGCACCACCATCCCCGCCGGTTTATTCACCACCAGCAGGTGCTCGTCTTCATAGACAACATCCAGCGGGATCGGCTCCGGCACCGCCGGCGGACGAGGCGGATGAGGAAACTCAACGACAATCGTCATTCCGCCGGCAACCGGCAGCGAAGGCTTCGCCGTGCGACCGTCCACCTGTACACGATGCTCCTCGATCAGACGCTTGACACGGCTGCGTGAGATTTTCGGGAGACGATTGGTGATCAGCACATCGAGACGTTCCGCCGCACCGTACCCCTCCTCCACCTCCAGGGTAATACGGTTCACGCCGTCGGCAGGTATGTCGGGATGCTTCATCGGGACGGTCCCTGTTGCACTCAAAACCAGGATTCCAAACACCCATGCCGGCAATATAAGGCGTTGAAACACCCAGACCCTGCTGTTTTCATCCCTCATCCCCTTCAGGGTGCGGTTTTCCGCACTACAACACGCACAAAAACCCCGCCGGGCAGACCGGCAGGGTCGAGTGGTCAATCACACAAGCTTTCGACTACACAAGGCTTTCGCCCCTGTGACAATCTTATGAATTATCTCAGCAGCATTATCTTACGAACCGCATTCAACTGCCCGGGTACGACGGCTCGCACAAGATACACACCGCTGGGCAGGCCGTTTGCATTAAAGGTGAGGGTGTATTCACCCGCCTCGAACCGGTCGTTGGCAAGTTCGACCACTTCACGCCCCAGGGCATTATAGACTGACACCTGCAATTCGGCACTCTCCGGCAGGTTCACGGTCAGGCTTGTCGTCGGGTTGAAGGGATTGGGATAGGCGTTCGAAAGTGCGAACACTGCCGGTTGTGAGCCGTTGTCAGCTTCTTCGATATCGGTTGTGCCGGGATTCTGCCACCAGGAAATAGTGTTTTCCCACAGAATCGCGGACGCAACGTCCATTTGGCCGTCCCCATCGATATCGGCCGCAAAAACAGAAATGGGACCGTTCAGTTCCGTGCCGATGGAATGCTGTGTCCAATTGCGCGCAATACCATCGTTGTTCTCCCACCAGGCAATTTCTTCGTCGGAATAGGCGGCTGCGACGATATCGGGATCGGAGTCCCCATCCATGTCCTTTACATCCACAGAGATAGCCCAATCGGCAAAACCATCGACCACATGCTCGGACCAGTTCATGCCGGTTCCGTCGGTATTTTCCCACCAGGAAATGGTATTCATTTCGCGTCCTGCGCCGACGACATCAAGATCACCATCCATATCCATGTCCATGGTGCGCACCGCGGTCGCGCCGGGCACGCCGTCATCGATGGTATGTTCGGTCCAGTCCATACCCGTCCCGTCGGTGTTTTCCCACCATGCAATGGTATTGGCGTCACGTCCGGCGACGAGCACATCCAGATCGCCGTCATCGTCAACGTCGGCCGTGGTAATGGAGTGACCGTCCTGGAAATTGACGTCAATGATTTCACGGTCGCCGAAGGATCCGTTGTCGTTTTCCCACCAGGCGATCTCATTGTTGGGATCGGCTGCGGCGACAAATACGTCCATATCCTGGTCACCGTCCATATCGGCCGCATGCACAGCGAGAGCAGCCGGGAAGGTGTTTTCAACGATGTGCTCGGTCCAGTCCATGCCGGAACCGTCGGCGTTTTCCCACAGCACGACATCGCCCGCTTCTCGTGCAGCGGCAAGGATATCCATATCACCGTCGTTTTCTATGTCCGCAATGAAGACGGACGAAACGCCGTCAAGATCACCCGACAGCATATGCTCGGTCCAGCTTGTTCCATTGCCGTCGTCATTGGACCACCAGGCAACGGTTCCATCATCCCGCGCCACGCCCGCAAGATCCGTGTCTCCATCGCCGTCGATATCGGCAGCCTGCACGGATCTCGCTTCGGCAAACTCAGTAGCAACGACCTGTTCCGGCCAGTTTTGTGCATAGGACATCAGGGGCAGCAAGAGGGCGACGCCAATTACGTTAAACCAGTTTTTCAAACGCATGGTTACTCCATCGTTGTTTATCGTCTGCATCATCGTACAAAAAGATCACCAGCCGTGATCAGACCGATTCCGAGGAGCCGGTCCAATCGGCTGAATCTATTTCAGTAAAAATGGTTTTCCGGGTACGATTGAACTGCCCCGGGACTTCGGCACGCACGAAGTACACACCGCTCGGCAGCCCGGAACCGTCAAAGGTGAGGGTGTATTCCCCCGCCTGGTAACGGTCGTTGGCCGGTTCGGCCATTTCACAGCCCGGCGCATTGTAGACTGACACCTGCAAATCGGCATTCTCCGGCAGGATCACGGTCAGGCTTGACGAAGCCTTCGTCCACGGTTTGTCGAGTCCAACTGCTCCCGCCGTCGTCATTGGACCACCATACTAGGGGTGTTTCCGACGACACACCATCTCCGCCGACCATAGCCGTGTCACCGTCGCCGTCGATATCTGCCGGATACACCGCTTGAGCGTCATCGAATTCCACATTCACATCATGTCGAGTCCAGTCTTGTGAGGTTCCGGGGATCGAGACCACCGGCAGTACTCCCTTGCAGAGAAACAGCTTGAACAAACGCATTTCTATCCTCCATTCGCTCTCTCTGAGTGCAGCATTGTCAACCGTCCCGTGGCACCAGGTAGCATGAGACTTGAACGGAGATGCACGGATCGCGAAAGTGAACACGCAAGAAAGGCATTCCTAACTCTTGTAGTCAAATGCTCGACCGCAGAATCTGTCCCTCCCGAGATAAAAGCCTGATATTGCAAATCTTAAGTGTGATATAGGTCAATCGACGCAGCATGAAAGAGGGTGGGAAACGACGCTCAACTGCAAGCGCATGCTGAACTTGGGCGGGTAGGAAAACACTGCCTGCATACGGCTGGAAGGCCGGCAAAACGGCGAATTGTTCTTATAAGTACACGGGATTTCCAAGCATACGGTTTGACTGAGAGAAAAACCCCGCCGCGGGGAGACGGCAGGGTGTTCGGGGGAACTCATGGATGTCGTCACAGGGGGATGACGACATCCATTGGTTCGGGTCAAGCTTACATCGTATTGGCTTTCATGGAGAGATTCACGGTCTTCTGCTCGACGCCTTTCACTTTCAACTCAGTCTGCAGATCGGCAAACCCGTCCTTCTTCAATTCGACATCGATCTTCTTCGCCTTCTTGTCGGTGGTGACAACAACCGCCGGGGTCATGATACCGGTTGCCTTGCCGTCGACCACGACTTCCGCGCCGACCGGGTTGGACTCAACGTAGAACGCCGGGTTGGCGCCACAGGTCACCTTGCACTCC
>WJJA01000577.1 GCA_014729955.1 bacterium | reverse complement strand
ACCGGCAGAGACAGCACCTGGTCCACGGAACTGTGGAGTTTCTCCACGGCTGTTCCTGAACGACCCGGCTCATTCAGTCTCTTGAGCCCGCCGAACGGCAGCAGCTTCACCGAACTTCCATTCGACTTGGTCTGGGAAGAATCATCTGATCCTGACCCGGAAGATACCCTCAACTACGAGGTAGAGTTCGCACTGGATGACATGTTCCGCGACCCGATTGTCGTCGATGCCGGCAGAAACACCACATTTACCGTCGATTCAACTCTGGAACTGGAAGACCTGAGCTGGCATTTCTGGCGTGTCAGAGCGGTGGATGGCAACACGGAAGGTCGTTATTCCGATCAATCCTGGTACATCGAACTCGACCTGTTCGTGAAAGGGTTGAATGCCGAAATCCCGGAGGTGTTTGAGTTGGCTGCTGTTTATCCCAACCCGGTAAACGCTTCAACCACCATACGAGTGGCCCTGCCCGCCAGAGACCAGGTCATGGTCAGGGTGGTGAACATTCTCGGGCAGGAAATCGCAAACCTGTATCACGGAACACTTCCCGCCGGATACCATGAACTGCACTGGTCGCCGACCATCGCTTCCGGCGTCTACTTTGTAGCCTTGCAAGGCAAGGAACAGGGCACGGATTTGAAGAAGATTGTCATCATGAAATAAAGAAAACCGGTGATCGGTTGCGTTCGAATCACCGGGTTTGAGATACCATCTCCGGGTCTGGTGTCCGGTTTGGGGTAGGTGATGTTCGCGGTCGAATCGTCCACCGCCGCCCGCAACGATCAGGACGGGCGCAGCTACGATATTGTGTCCGAACGCCTTTCTCGAAAAGCCATTGCGTGATAAAAAGCCCGGCGTCGTTGACGCCGGGCCGTCTATTACCTCACTTGCCGCTTCTGACCTATCCCTGTTCAGTGACTCGTGCCGGGCCCCTTGCGTTACTTCTGCGCCCAGAGCCGGGCCAGTTGCAGCACCGTCTCAACCGCTTTCGACATGCTGGACAGCGGCAGGTATTCCAATCGTGAGTGGAAGTGCAGCCCCCCGGCGAACAGGTTCGGCGTCGGGTGGCCGAGCTGCGTCAGACGGCTCCCGTCGGTCCCGCCGCGAATCGATTTGCGCAGCACCGTCACGCCGGCCGCCTCCATGGCACGTTCGGCGATGTCCATCACCTCCGGCGTCTCGTTCACGATATCGCGCATGTTCTTATACTGGTGCTTGAACTGCAGGTCGATCTCCAGGCCGGGATACCGTTTCTCAAACGTCTCCTTCATCGATTCCAGCAGCTCCATGCGCTTCTTGTTGAGCGGTTCCTCGAAGTCACGGATGATCATGGTTGCCTTGGCGTTCTCGAAGTCACCTTCCATGCCGACCACGTGGAAGAACCCTTCACGCAGTTCCGTGTGCTCCGGCGTCTGCCACTCGGGCAGCGCGGCGACGAAGCGTGCGGCGGTGGCGATCGCGTTGATCATCTTGTCCTTCGCGAATCCGGGGTGCACGCCGATGCCCTTGAATGCGATGTCCGCACGCCAGGCGTCGAAGCATTCCCCTTCCAGCTCGCCGACATACCCGCCGTCCAGGGTGTAGCAGAACTTCGGCAGCCACTCCTCGTCGATCTTCACCGTGCCGCGGCCGATCTCCTCGTCCGGCGTGAAGCAGACACGGATTTCGCCGTGCTTCAGCTCGGGGAACTTCTTGAAGGTCGCCATCGCGGCCATGATCTCCGCCACGCCGCCCTTATCGTCTGCGCCCAGCAGAGTACGCCCGGAGGCAGTGATGATGTCGTCGCCCTTGAAGTCCACGATTTCCGGGGCGTTGTCCGGCCCCAGTTTCAGTTCCGGGTCTTCCGGGAAGGTGATCGTGCCGCCGTCGTAGTTCTCGATGATGCGCGGCTTCACGTTATCCCCCGGCTGATCCGGCGACGTGTCCACGTGCGCGAGCAGCCCGAAGGCCGGGGCGTTCTCGGCGCCCTCCGACGGCGGCAGGATCGCGTACACATACCCGTACTCGCTGATATGAACATCGTCCATGCCGAGCTCTTGCAGCTCGCCCTCGAGCATACGCAACAGGTCCCACTGCCGCTCGGTGGAGGGGGTGTTCTCGTTCTCTTCGTCCGACGTCGTATGAACCTGGACGTACCGCAGGAAGTTTTCCTTCGCGGTGTCGGTGAAAAAGGTGCGAATCTCGTCGTTGATCATGGTGTCTCTCCCGATGGGTTTGGCTCGTGTAGATGCTGTGGAAGGTAGCGACCGTGCAGGGTGGGAGCAAGGGGGAGACGCTTGACGTGAGGGGGTATGCGCGGGTTGCGACGACATCGGTGTTCCGCTGCACAGCACCTCATCCTGGAGCTCACAGCCCATGGTTTTGCCCGGACGCAAGCGGGGTTCGTGGATCTTTCCGGAAGAAACGAATGCCTGCCGTTTTGGGGTTGGGTTCGATCCCTCACCGATGCGATCCGAAGCCGCCGCACGCAAGAGCGGCACAGGCGCACCGATGGGAACGAGAAGCTTGCGCCCCCCTTTCGCGTTTTCCCCCGGGTTTTTCGCTATAGCGTACCGATGGACGCGCAGGTCGGGGTCCGGCTGACCGAAAGGATGCTTTTCCACACTCCCCGGAGTCAGCGGCTCCGGGCTACTCTTTTCTGCAACGTCGCTGGATCCCGGATCGAGTCCGGGATGACAAGCGGAACGGGATTTCCGGACGAAGCCGGCACGTGCAGAGAAATAGCCGTCCTTTCGGCGGAAGATCAGGTCGGGATAGACGAGGGCGGCCGGCTTGGGTCGTGTGAAACGCAGCCCTTTGTTCCAGCCGCCGCCCGGTCCGCCGGGTCCGCGACCCTTCGGGTATCGTCTGCGGTGCTTCGTGTCGGGCCGTTTCAAACGACCGTAGCGGTCAAGAAACTCCGGCGGGACAGGCTCACCTTCGCTGTCGTGTACGACGGGCTTGGGACGTAACGGCCGGATGTTTTCGCGGTCTTTGCGTCGGCTGACGTCCACGCCGACCGGGAGGTCGGGGGCGCCCTCATCGAGGCCGTCGGGACGCGGTTTTGAAGGGGTAGAATGCGACGGCGTCAGGTGGTGAGTTTGCGGCGGGGGAGCGTAGCGGAAGACGGTTGCCGTTCGGGGTTCGGGTGGTTGGAGGTCTCGCTTCACGGGATTGACATCCCGCGCTACGCATATGTCACCCCTGCGGGGTTCGTGTGGTCGGTGGTCTCGCTTCACGGGATTGACATCCCGCGCTACGCATATGTCACCCCTGCGGGGTTCGTTGGATGGAGATGCCTGATCCCTGGGGCTGACGGTCCGCCTGATATCGGAGGCAGGGACGTCTGCGCCACTCAGGCTGCAAGATGTCTCATGGGATGAACCCCGAATAACGGAGCTATTCGGGCCAGCCTTGTCTGAGTGATTCGGGCCGATCTTTCGGAAGTGACACACCTGTATCTGTCTGCGGACAAGGGTTCGCAGGCGGGTCAGACAACGCAGTATCAGGGTTGCAAGGCGCATGTTTTAAGGCGGTCAGGATGGTAGAACCGGCGGTGGGTGTGCCGATTGCGGAACCGGGGAAGGTGACCCGGTGGAAGGAAGATACGTGAACATTTGTTTTGTGTCAAGAGTGAAACTGGAGTTGCAGCACTTCGCAGAGTGCGAAAAATGCAGATGCATTCCTGTTTGATATGGACTTTTTGGCGGTCACGAGTTAGATTGGTGTGTATGCAGGTGAGCATGTTGGACGGTTCGCTCGGGATTTTCACGTTCAAGCAATAGGATGCAGCAGGAAATGACAACTCCCTCCTCTCCGCAGAAGCCCTGGGGGCCTGACAACCCCCATCCCTTGTCAACGATGAAGACGGAACTGGTGTGGGAAGGCAAGTACGACGAATGGGGGAACCGTCGTGAAGTCGACATGGCCGGTTCGCGTATGCCGTTGCAGAAGATCGAGACGGTGGGCATCAACCCTAACCGGCACAGCGTCGAAATGGGCGGAGGTGCCGTCGAAGGAGTTGGAGGCGATCCGGGAACGTGCGGCGAAGAGCGGGATGGACTTCATCGACTTCTGGGCGGTGGATTTCGAGTGGCAGCCGGGCAAGCCGTTCAACCACCACTGGCAGGACTACCGGACACGGAAGGATCGTTCGCTGAAGACGGTGTCGGATGCCGGGCACGAGTATGAGCAGCCGGGGACGTACACGGCGTGTGTGAAGGTGGTAGATACGTTCGGGTGTGATACGAGTATTGCGGTTGGGATAATTAGCGACAGTGTCGGAGGATAGACATGTACGATGACTACCACAAGCGTT
>WJJA01000576.1 GCA_014729955.1 bacterium | reverse complement strand
TAAGATAATGTCACGCTATACAGATTTTCTCTGACACAGATTGTGTCCAGGCCAATCTCATCTATTCATTCCCCCTTCGGGCGGTCCCAACTGCGTCATCTGCTTTGTTGCGAAGGATTCGCGGTATGGCAATACAGCTTCATTTTTCAAGCCTCACATCTGACGCAGTTTGAACTCGTGAAATATCCGGGTTAAGGCTCTTTAGAGTCAAATCCCACTACACACACAAATTGGGCCTTGACGGTTTACCATTGGTCAAGTTCGAACGGGAGCGGAATCATACGGTTGATCTACGGAGCTCGATCCCTTGCCCTTCGTGACGCTTCGCAGATCTTGATTCTTCTGCTTTACCCAGGGGAGAACCGTTTTTATCGAGTCTCTGCCGATACGATTGTGCTTGCGGAGAATGGTCAGCACCGTTATGACAATCACCAATTCGACCAGGAACGGAAATCCCATAAGCAGAAACAACGCCGAACCGATACCGGCGGTAATGGCACCTTTACCAAGCGAGATCGGCAGAACCCTAGCCTTTTTGTCTCGAATCATGGAATACGCGGCGGCGGCAATGGCAGCAAGCCCCAGGAAGGGATTTGCTCCCATGATGGCGACGATTGACATGGACCCGATAAGTTCCCACAGCTTTGCATTATCATCTTCCTTGAGCATAAATATCCACGCGACGGCACCGACTCCGGTGGAAACCAGCTCCAGGGCATCGAAGCTCAAGGCATCATAGATCCATTCTCTTGAAAGACCGGGAATACGCTGTTGGAGACGACTCGCAAGATCACTGTATTACTCGGGTCGAAGAGTCACAAACGGCAGACCTTTTACGGTCGTCATATCGTTCCAGACTCCTCCAAGATACCCTGCGATCTCCTGTCGTGTGGAATCATCCGGTTGAGCATCCTTTACACGCTCCCATGCTGCGGAAAGGGTATGGCCATCGTCGAACAGACGGTGATTGGCACCACCGACATGGGTTTCAAGGTAGAGCTTGTCCATTGCCTTGTCATAGACATTCGCGGATGCGTTGGTGATGGAATCCAGCCACCGCAACAGGTCCGCGTCCTGCAAGCCGGCCAGGAGGACTCCAATCTGATCGCCGCTCCATTGCCTCGTAGCGTTCCAACTTTCCCCAACCCCTTTCATCTCCATTCGTTCTCCATAAGTATGTCTGTATTAACGTATCCGTAGATGCACAACGTCACAACAACTCCACCGGTGAGGGGACAACCTGCCCCAATCCCATCACCGTACCTTTGCCGATGTGAAGCCAGAGCGCAGCGGCCAGCAATTCACTGAGAGGGCCCGAGCCGGCCGGGAGTGGGAGTGTGCCTACCACACCTTCCTGCTCAACTTCACGTCCCTGCCGTGCCGACCAGCGTTGAAAGTCACGCCGCCGGCCCTGCCAGGTCCCGGTGGGGAAGTCGTCGCTAATCGCAAGAAAATCATTACGATGACCGGCCAGTTCTTTTCCCAAAGCTGGGGGACAGTAGGCTTCGATCCGACGCAGGGTCGCGACCACGAGATCGTGAAGGGTGGGCTGTTCGACCAGGGTTTTGTTTCGCAGGATACGCAACGGGCTCACCAGGTGCAGATCGCAGGGGACATCAGAGGATAAGGGCCAGTTCGCATCCTTCAAGGTAAAACCGTCCGTGTGGCGCACAGAAGGTTGTACATCCGGCCTCAGGGGGTAGCGCCACACGGTCAACGCCGGCACACGTTGCTTCCCCAATCCCTTTGCGAGTGCGTCTTCCCAGGCGAACAGCAGATCAGGCACATTGTCGGGTTCCGGGTTGATCAGCACGAATTCAACAGCTGGACGTGGCATGACGTAGGGCCGCGCAGGTCGTACAATATACCTTGGTTGATCCTCTTCACCGCTCCTGCCCTCGAAGACATCACGGTACAGGGCAAGTGATTGACGTCGCAGCGCCGCCCCCCAGACACCGCGCAGCATGGGAACGGTCGCTTCCACGTCCGGTGTGTGCAGGTGCATGCGCATGGCGACGACACGAATCGCTGCAAGCGCTTCATGAAGTGCATCAAAATGCATTAGCAATACCCTCCGAAACGGGGATCCTCTAAAGTACGAATCGGTCACTTACGAATTACGGATTATCCGTACAGTACCCTTACTTCCCGACGTTGCAGGACATGTCAAGTCCTGGCTTCCGGTTGACTTCTTGAGTCTTGGTTGTTCTTCTTTTTTCAGTAATGGAAGGAAGCCCGTAGGGCGACTGACGTTACGGAAAAAACCGTTTTCTATGCCACGGCCCCGTGAACTGTCTCAGGAGTTCGATAGCCCAAGCTGATAGGGGGACGTCTTGTGTTGTACAACTCCACCGCCTGACGCAAGACCTTCACTGCCTCGGCACGGGTACGGTACCGTCCAGCCAGACCGTATACCTGCTTCAGAATACCGTTCAACCGCTCCGCCTGCGCGTTTTCATAACAGTGGTTCTCTTCTGTCATGCTGACACGCAGACCGCGACGTTGAAGCGTTTTCACATACGCCCGGCACGCGTACTGGATGCCACGGTCGCTATGGTGCACTGTACCGGCGTCTTTCGGCAGTTGCTTCCGTGCCATTTGCAGGGCCTTCAGGCTCCCCGATGCTGCCAGGGTATGCGACCCTTCATACCCGACAATACGTCGTGACCAGGCAACGCTGATCAGCGACACGTACAAAAACCCCTCATCCGTCGCCACATAGGTGAGATTGCTCACCCACGTGTGGTACGGTGCTGATAACTCCAGACTGGCCAAAACGTTCCCATACACGCGAAAAAGGTGACGTGATTCGGTTGTCTGCGGATGCTACCGTGTGCAACGATCCAGTAGAAGTCCATGCGTACGCAACACCTCGAACATACGGTCACGCCCTATCTTAATGCCGTGCTCCGAGTCAAGTCCTAATAAGTGTGTCAAATGGATTCCGTGTGTAGGGACGGGGTAAGGTCACTTCGCTACGCTTCGTTCCCTTACCCCGTCCTCGCGGTTTTCACGGCCACCTCTGTCCCTTCCATCATCAGGTATCTACGTTGTGTCTCCCACGTTTCGCTCTGCTCCATGCACAGTGCCGTCACCAGACGAAGGCACGATGCCTGGTTCGGAAAGATCCGCACCACACTGGTGCGGCGTTTGATCTCTTGGTTCAGCCGTTCGACGTTGTTTGTCGTGCGTAACCGACGGCGGTGTGGCTCCGGGAAATCAAAGACTGTCAGTGTCTCCGGTCCATCCGTCTCCAGCCATTCCGCGATCTCTTCGTACGGACCACGAAACCTTTCGACCAGGGCCTGAAGCCGTGATGTCGCCGTCTGTTTGTCCGTTGCATTGAACACATCCTTCAGCGCCGGCAGAACCCAGCTGCGATCACCCTTGCGAACACGCATCAGCATATTGCGAAGAAAATGGACCTGGCACGTGTCGTGACGCACCCGGAAAACAGGCCTGAATCGCCTTCTTGTGATCATCGGACACCACCAGCGCGACATCCGTAAGCCCTCGGTCCTTCATACCCATAAACAGCCGGTACATGGAAGCCGTCGGCGGCCGTGACGCCCCGGCAAAGATCAAAACACTTTGCCATGTTGCCCCTCGGCCGGCTCGAGATCGAAGAGAACGGATCCGATGAAACGGGAGTCGATGAAAGAGTCTGTGATGCGATCGGAGTGCTCCCGGAGAATCGACGCCGGCCGTTGGGGAGGTTTTTTCTTTTTATCGATTCGAAGGATGTGGACAAGATGGAACGATGCTATAATTAGGTTTTTCGCAATTTGCCCGGCAGGACAATCTGCTTAGGAAGGAGACTGCGTCTGTGGCTGGTAACCCTGATTTCCTAGTGCCGGCAAGTTTCCTGGTCGTGGTTCTCTTGATCACTCTCTATGATTATTCCAGGAAAAAAGCGATCGATGGTCGCGACGTTGTTCCAATCCCTCAGATATGGATTCTTTGTCGCTCTTCTGGTGTTTTCCATGGTGATGAGCGTCGATGGTTTCTTTCATCTGTTCCATGAAGCGTCCGCAAAGGAGACAAATCAATTGACTCTTTTCGATGTTTTCCATCCAGATCTTCCTGGCAGTTCTTTTGCGTGGCTCATCGTACTTGTGTTTGTCACCGGCCTCGCTACAATCCTACTTGCCAAAGATGTGCGTGTTGTCATATTGCTGGTCGTCGACACCCTGTTCAGCGTGGCACGAAATCACACCAGTGGACGATCCCTTGCGGATGACATGACCGTCTGTTGTATTCGTCTGAAAACCACTGCTCCAGATACGGAAAGAAGGGAATAACATGCTGTCCAATCACCGGCTTTCACTTGTCGCTGTTTGCTCTTTGTTTGTGCTTGTATTGCAATTGTTCCTCCCCTTGGGGCAGCAGGCC
>WJJA01000575.1 GCA_014729955.1 bacterium | reverse complement strand
CCGGACGGAAAGATCCGCTACAAAGAGGTCGGGTACGAGAAGGGCTTGAAGCACAAACTGGCCTGGTGGGCCGAAGACCTTCTTGGCGACACCTCCATTGCGATGCAATGAACATCATTCGCACGTACGATGAAATAACATTGCCCGGTGCTGCACGTACCGGGCATCTTACGTGACGGAGGTTTGACAGGGACATGGCCCGAATATTTCACGAGTTCATACTGTGCCAGATGTGAGGCGCGAAGGATGAAGATGCATTGCCATACCGCGAATCCTTCGGAACAAGGCAGATGACACAGTTGGGACCGCCCGTAGGGGGAATGAATAGATGAGTTCGGCCTGGACACAATCTGTGCCGGAGAAAAACTGCATCTCGTGGTATTATCTTATTGTTAATATAGTTTTTAGAAAAGAATGTTCTCTTCATTCATGTAATATTCGGGATAGCGACCCGCCCCGCCGGCGGACGATCCTGCCGATTTATCACTCATTACCGGTCACAGGGGACACCATGCCTCATCTGAACATCGAACTCAAGGCGCGATGCGACGACCTCGAGCGGCTGCACCGTCTGCTGCTGGAAGAGAATGCCGAACAACGCGGTACCGACAACCAGCGCGACACCTACTTCAAAGTTCCGAACGGTCGCCTCAAGCTTCGCGAAGGGACCATCGAACGCAGCCTGATCCAATACGACCGTCCCGACCAGGCGGGTCCGAAGGCATCGCAGGTAAGCCTGTACCACCCCGGGCCGGATAACCCCGACGACCCGCGCACCACCTCCGCGGTTCTTCGCGCCACCCTGTTGCGTGCGCTGGGCGAACTGGTTACGGTGGAGAAACGGCGACGCATCTATTTCATCGACAACGTGAAGTTTCACCTTGACGAGGTGCCCGGGCTGGGATCGTTCGTGGAGATCGAAGCGATTGATGCGGACGGTTCCATCGGCGAAGCGAGACTGCGCGAACAGTGCGAACGGTACATGCACCTGTTCGACATCAAGGCCGATGATTTGATCGAACGCTCCTACAGCGATATGCTGCTTGGATTGCGCGGGGGCCGCTGACGCACATCTGTTTGCCCGTCTGTGGGATACAACGGCTTCTGGTTCGGATCACACAGCGGTCTACCCCTGACGAAGTCGGATAGGGTTCTCCTGCGATCTTCCGACTTACTGCCCCTGCCCCAGGGAATAGCCGGGCTCACCGTTGAAGGTGTACAGCCCTTCGGTCTTGATGAAGTCGATGCCGGCCTCTTCGCAGTTGGATAGAATCTCGAGGATGTCCTTGTGGGTTACCGTGCGCCCTTCCGGCTGCTGGAAACGACAGCGCCAGTGATCGGTGCTGAAGGTTTCCGGCATCCCTTCCGGCCACACCTTGACACCGCGGTTGGTGATCATCTTCAAACGCAACGTCTCGGATTGAACATGCTGGAGCAGACGCCCGGCGAGCTCGTCCGGGGTGGTATCCGGATCGTCGATGAAGACATCCACACCGACCAGATCTTTCTGTTCGGGCTCGCGACGGGTCCGTTCGGGCATCTTGAAGGCTGACCCGGCGCTTTTGCTGTAGTCGCGCCCCGGCAGGATCTTCGGAGTCTTTCCGAGGTGGCCGATTACTGCACGCCCGAACTGTTTTGTTCCGACACGTTCCCGGCTGACGCCTTCCCGGTAGATATCATGCTTGTGGATGCCCTCTTCAATCGTGACGAGCCACGCATTGTGGATACGCTCCGCGACATCGCCCTGTCCGATGTGACGCAACATCATCACGGCGGCGAGGATCAACCCGGAGGGATTGGCGATATTCTGCCCCGCGATATCCGGCGCGGAACCGTGAATCGCCTCGAACATCGATACCTTCTCGCCGATATTTGCGGACGGTCCCAGCCCGATGGAGCCGGAAACCTGGGCCGCGATGTCCGACAGGATGTCGCCGTACAGGTTCGGCGTGACGATAACATCGAAACGATCGGGCGTGTCCGCCAGCCGTGCCGCGCCGATATCGACGATCATCGTGTCCGCTTCGATGTCCGGGTATTCTTCCGCGATTTCATGGAACAGCCGGACGAACATGCCGTCCGTGATTTTCATGATGTTGTCCTTCACCATCGCCGTGATGCGCTTGCGGTTGTTCCGACGGGCGTAGGCAAAGGCGTACCGTATGATCTTTTCCGAGCCTGGACGTGTGATCAGCTTCAGGCACTGGGTCACCTGGCGGGTCTGACGGTGTTCGATGCCCGCATAGAGGTCTTCTTCATTTTCACGGATGATCACCACGTCCATGTGCGGGTGATGCGTCTCGATGAAGGGGTAATAGGATACACAGGGGCGAACATTGGCAAACAGGCCGAGGGTCTTGCGTACGGTCACGTTCAGGCTTTTGTAACCCCCGCCGCGGGGTGTGGTAATCGGCGCTTTCAGGAAGACCTTCGTCCGGCGCAGGGAATCCCACGCCTGTTCGGTAATCCCGGCGGTGTGACCGGCTTTGTACACCTTCTCGCCGATTTCGATTTCTTCGATGTCGAGGTCGGCCCCTGCCGCTTCCAGGATTTCCAGTGTGACATCCATAATTTCCGGACCGATGCCGTCACCGCGTGCCATTGAAATCGGTGTCGCTTCCGCCATATCTGCCTCTGCGCTGTTTGCCGGGTATTGGACGATGCGGCACAAGGTAGCGTACAGCGGCCGGCGATGCCGGCGGGGGGTCGCAGGGGAGGCTCCCGCTTGAGGCATTGGGCATCAGCATGTAGAACAGATTCGCAAATTTTGTAACCTGATCCTGCTTTTGCTGTCATACAAACAGGAGCCGATGGTCTGAACGATATGCTGAATACGCGGAGGGAGCGTTATGTGGCGTATGACAATCAAGATGATGTGGCGGCGCCTGCGGTCTCAGACCGGGTTTACCCTCTTGAACGTGCTGGGGCTGTCGCTCGGTTTGGGAGCGTTTCTTTTGCTTGCGGCCTATGTGCTGCATGAGTTGAGCTACGACCGGGGTTTTGCCGACAGCGACCGTCTTTATCGAGTGCAATATGAGCTGGACAACAGGGGCGAAATGATCCCGATCGCCCTTTCACCGCCGGCGTTGATGAACCACCTGCTGGAGTCCTTCCCTGCTGTCGAAAGCTGCACCAGGCTTTCCACGACCGGCGCGAACTTCCGAATCGGCCGCAACAGCATCAAGGTGCGCGATATTGCATACGTCGACACCAGTTTCTTTGATGTGTTCGGACTGGACCTGGTCTACGGCGATCCGGACCGGGTGCTGCGTGAAGAGCACAGCCTGGCGCTTTCCCGTTCCTTCGCGGAAACGCACTATCCCGGCCGCGATCCGGTCGGAGAAACAATCGAATGGCAGGAGACCCAATACGTCGTTTCCGCCGTCTATGAAGACCTCCCGGAACCGACCCATCTCGAGCTCGAAGTCCTGGCGCCGTTTCAATTCACCAGCAT
>WJJA01000574.1 GCA_014729955.1 bacterium | reverse complement strand
GTGCTCATGGTGGTCGTGACCGTTGCGGTCAGGGCCATCGTGATCATGATCATTATGACGGTGCCGGTTGTCAGTCTGGCTTTCCTGCTGATGTTCTTTATGCTGATGTTCCATCAATGCTGGTGCCCCTGCATCTCATCGTTATTCGCGGATTTGCGTGCGGCGATCCGACGCTGGATCGCCTCCTGCAACTTTGCCTCGCTGTCGAGCAGGAATTGACCGCTGGTCACTACCGCTTCACCCGCCGCGAGATTGTGCGTAATCTCATAGTGCTGGTCGGTTTCCAGACCCAGATGGACCTGTCGCGGTTCGAACAATCCGGGTTCCGTCTCAACAAAGACCAGGTTTCGTTCGCCTGTCCGGATCACTGCCTCTTTCGGTACAGCCACAACATCACGCGCCGGATCGGCATAGATACGAACCTCGACAAACATCTCGGGCTTGAAACGCAGGTCGGGGTTGTCCAGCACGAGACGCAGCTCGGCGGTACGGTGTTTCGGGTCGAGGGTGGGGTAAATGAAATCGAGACGGCCCTCATAAGACGCATCACGATCATACTGGTTCATCACGGTGACTCGATCCCCTGCGGAAACCCAGGGAAGCTCGAATTCATAGATGTCTGTGCGAATCCAGATCGGGTTCAGCTCGGCGATGGTGAAGAGGTCGCCGCCTGCATTGACATGGCTGCCTTCAACCACATGTTTCTTCAGCACAATCCCGCCCGAGGGCGCGACCAGAGTAAGTGTACGCTGTACTTCGCCGGAACGTCGGATCGCATCGATCTGCTCGCCCGTGATGTCCCACAGCTCAAGGCGACGCCTGGCGGCCTCGACAAGCCGACCGTTTTCCTGATTCTTCACCGCCAGCAGGTACTCTTCCTGGGCGGTCAGCAGGGCCGGGCTGTAAATCTCCAGCAGGGGTTCGCCCGCTTCAACTCGGACCCCGGTCTTGTTCACATACAGTTTTTCGATCCAGCCGTCAATGCGTGTATTGACACGCACTTCCTGGTCTTCCGCCACGGTCACAATCCCGTCAGACCGCACCTCACGGAACAGGTCGCGTCGTTCCACCGGCGCTGTACGCACACCGATGGACTGCAAGGTTGCCGGATCGACCGCCACGGCACCCCCACCCCCTGAAGCCGTTCCCGACTTCAACGGTGTAAGATCCATCTGGCAGATCGGGCAGATGCCGGGCTCCTCCTCGATTACCTCCGGGTGCATCCCGCAAGTCCAGAGTGTCGCTTCGTCATCCTCGATCGCCGCGACTTCCATCTCCGCGCCGGCTTTTTCCTTCATGCCACTGTCATTGCCGTGGTCGTGACCTTCATGCCCACCGCCTTCTTCCATCTTTTTCCCAGGTTGGTAGTACGGCGACTCGGTCATGGGGATGCGCCCTTCGCCCGGCTGTGCAAAGAGCTTCATGGGATTGTCCTTGTCCACCCAGATCTCGGATGCATCCGGCAGCGGCTCACCTTCTTCATGCCCCTGCACTTCACTCAGGGGCATGCCGCAGATGCTGCATTCTGCCGGGCCGTCGGACGCTTCCCACGGATGCATCGAGCAGACATGCAATTCATCATAGGTGGGCTCGGACTGATCATGCCTGGCGTGATCATGCCCCATCTCACCTTCCTTCGGCGGCTGGTAAAGAGGTGACTGGGTGATCGAAACCCGGCCTTCGCCCGGCTGGGAGTGAAGCTTCATAAAGTCACCCTTTTGCACGAAAATGTTCTCCACATCCGGCAATGGTGCTCCGGGTTCATGCCCCTCCACCTTGCTCAGAGCCATGTTGCAGATCGAGCACGGCCCGGGTCCTTCCGAAGCTTCCCAGGGGTGCATGGAGCAAACGTACAGCTCATTGAAGGTCCTGGGTTCGTGCATCTCATGCCCCTCATGCCCCTGCTGTGCGACAGCGTCAGAGCTTCCCTGGAACATGAAAACGAGAGCGATTGCGAGCAGGGTGATCGTTCCCAACCCTGCCGTCAAAGCCGCAACACTCCTGCTATATCGTTTCATCGTTCGTTCTCCTTGTGCATGTTTTCATCAGATGGCAGCAGGCCATCTCCGCCAAGCAGTCCGGCAATGGAGGCTCGTACCTCCGCGCGCTGCCGTCGATGGTCCAACAGACGCAACTGCGCGTCGATCAGGGCTTGTTCCGCTGCCAGCACCGCTTCCACATCAATGCTGCCGGCGGCGTAGGCGCCTGAAGAGGATTCCAGAGCCGCACTCGCGAGCGGAAGGATTTCACCGTCGTACAGGTCAATCTGTTCAGCGTGTCGACGGTCTTCATCCAGCAGATCGGCCAGCTTCCATGTTAGACGAAGCTTGACCGATTCCGTAGCCGCTTCCAGCGACCGTTCCGTTGCCAGATTCTCTTCCACGGCACGATTCTGTTTCGTGCCCATGAAGAGAGGCAGGGTAACCCCTGCGGTGACGGTTACGAAATTCGGACGTTCCTGTCCACTTTCACCATATTGCCGGAGCCCATACCCGGCGCCCAGTTTCAGATCCGGCCACCTGGATTTTTTTGCCGCAGCTGTCATCGATTTCGCTGCCTGCCGTGATGCCTGCACTGCGGCAAACTCGGGGCTCCGGTCCATCAAATGTTCCATCAACGCAGAGGAATCCAAAGGCGCGAACTCGGCGGGCAGGCTGGATGACAGAAACTCGGACGGTTGGGTCCGGCGACCTGCAAGGTTCGCGATCCGGCGTGCGGCGTTACGTGTACGCTGGCGAAGCTCCAGTTGACGTTCCCTGAGACGGGCACGCTCCGTTTCCAGTCGCAGTAAGTCCTGCTGCTGTCCTCGTCCGGTCTCGTACTTGGTCTGTGTAACCGCAAGCATATCGTCCAGCACGGCAATCGTGTTGTCCAGTGCCTGTACGGATTCCTGCAGGTAGGCACGGTCGTACCAGGCTCTGGCGATCTCGACGGCCACGGAAGCGCGACGGTCACGATAACGCGCCCGTTCACGTTCGGTCTGGTAAGAGAGTGCATCTCGTTTCGCGCCCAGGCGGCCTGTTAGCGGAATGCTTTGGCTCACGTTGACCCAAAGACCTGTCATCGGCTCCTGGTTCAAGTCGAAGCTGTTCGCAGGCAGGTTCATCGCGCCCACGCTCACAGTTGGGTCCATCCAGGCACCGGCTTGCGGTTCCCGTTCTCCGGCCGCCTCAATACGATGGCCCAGGGCCTGGAGGTCGGGATTGCGGGTAAGAGCATTGTCGATGGTCTGCCGCAGATCGCTGTCAGCGGGTACCACCTGAGCCGGCAGTGTGGTTGCGCCCGGAAGAAGCACGACAGGGAGTAGCGCCACCAGCAATACGCGTCGGTGCGTCGTTTTCATGATCGATCCGGAAAAATGACGGGTGTTCTAACCAAAAAGGATGCTTTTGCTTCGCATTTTCAAGCATTTATGCGGAGAAAACGGATGATCGGAGCGATGTTAGGCTTTCTTAACCGAAAAGTCGGCAGCATACCGACCATCGGAAACGGCAGGGATCATCGCCCTTTACGAATCATCGATGAAGCATCAGAAGGAAAGGCTACACGTGGAAACGCGGGGGTTTCTCGAGGGAGAAGGGGTGACCGGCAGTGAGATCGCTGGATGGTTCTATTGCATAAAGTGCGCCGTCAACATCCGGGCGGACGGTGAACATAAACGCGGGCACCGCGGTGAGGGAAAGAGCAGTCGAGTGCCCGGTACGTGCACAGGTTACCGGCTCGTCCCCCATTCCCGGGCAGTCGTCGCCGCAGTTGCAGACATCACCCGTGCAGCAGGTCATCCCCGCCGACCGGATGGTATCTGTGCTGCGGCTGTCGAGCACAAGGGCGCCGGGCGCAAGGATCGAAATGATCAGCATCCCGATCCAGGCAAACAGAACAATGCTATTCGTAAGTTTGGTCGAAATCATTAAGCTGTTTCTCGAAAACGGTTACGATACAACTCATACGACGACCTTCATACGAAGTTCCCATCGTGTTCATTACCGACAAGCAATCAGAGAAAGACTCATTTCCGAGTCTGTTCACTATCCATATCTTCGCGCCATGGTTTCCATAACACGCACGTTCTGCCGATGTGTAAGGGCAGGTGTATTCAGGTAGAAAACAGGTATTCCCTGAAAGAATCGAGCAGGGTGGGAAAGAAGGATGCGAGCATGGGATAAGTATCCCTGCGCCGCTCATATTCCTGGAGCCGGTCGCAGAGGTCACCCGTAAAAAGGAATCCCTGTTTCTCGTGAATTGCAAGCTCTTTTCGGGCCTGAGCCAATCCGTATCGCTTTGCAACGATCCGGGTTGTGATTGCTCGGACGATATGTTCAGCGACGCTAATTTCCCATACCGCGCCATAGGAGGCGCCTGTCTTGTAGTTGATACGGCGCATCAGGGAGGCGGATTGTTCAATTTGTGTTCGATGTTTCTCAACCAGTGGATTCACGAATGAATGTGTGAACTCATGAACAAGGATATTCTGCGCCGTGGGGTCGGTCTGGAAGGTGATCCGCTCCCCTGCGACGCCCTTCGCCGGGATCACGCAATAGGCTTCCAGGGTGCCGTCGTTCCATCGTACGCGTGGGCCGAAGGCAATGGCTTTAAACAGGGGTGCCGGAATCAAGTGGTACCCGCGTAGCTGGTCTCCGGTATAGGCCTCCAGGTCCTCGATCCAGTGACCGGCGCTGAGGGATCGCCCGGGCTTGGCTAGGATCGTTTGGAAGTACTCTTTTTGTGTGTGAAAAAATTGGTCGAAAGCAGTGTCTCGGGCAAAAGAGCGCATCGCATCCGCGAAGCGCTCGGCCATGTGAACACCGCCGGCGCGGCCGGCCAGGATGGTATCGCATGGGACGCGCCACTCCAGGTCGGGCGGATCGGAAAGGTGCAGGGCCAGCGCCACGGGAAGGTCGCCCGAGAATGTGGAGCTGTTCTCCTGGATATAGTTGATGGCTTCGTGGTTATTATAGGGGCTGAACCAGTGCGTCACAGCCTCAGAATAAGGTGAAGCATCGCAGCTGATCCTTCCCTGACCCTCGTGTCGTTGTCCGTAGCCGCTCATCATCCAGACTACGGCCAGCAGTTCAATCCGTGGATCAACGCGTACGGTCAGTTCGGAGGCACTGTGCTCGGGGAAGCTCACGGTTCCACCAGGCCTGCGCATGCTGTTTCGTCGAGACGCGCGATGACCTCCCGGGTAAGCTTTACGGCGTTGAGAAAATCGGTCATGTCCATCATGCTGTTTGCGGTATGGACATAGCGGACCGGGATGCCAAGGACAGCCACCGGTACCCCTGAATCGTTCAGGCTGATCGGACCTGCATCGGTGCCGCCGCTCCGGCGGACAGAGAGTTGAGTGGGTATCCCATTTTCTTCGGCTACATCCAGGATCAGCTGGTTCAGTTTCCGATTCATGATGGCGCTGCCGTCCATGATACGGATCTGGACGCCCTTGCCCAGCTCGCCCTGACGAATGCTCTGTTTGGAGCCCTTGTAATCGTCTGCGGGAATTCCTTCGATAACCAGGGCGATATCCGGCTGGATGAGCCGGGCGGATGTTTGGGCACCGCGGCCGCGAAGCTCCTCCTGGCACGTAGCGCCACAGAAGACGGTGTTGTGCTGTCTGCCATCCGCAAGCATTTCGGCCACTGTCATTACCAGCGCTACGCCCGCACGGTTGTCTAAAGCCTTCGCTACGACCAGACTGGTTCCCTCCAGCTGGATGAATTCCGAGTCGAAGGTGATCGGTTGGCCAATACGCAGGCCGAACCGTTCACGGGCTTCCGCTTCGCTACGTGCGCCGATGTCAATCAACAGATCTTCGATGGGCACAACTTGCTTCCGCTCGGTTTCCGTGGTAAAGTGAATCGGTTTGGACGCCACGATTCCGATCACCTCTCCACGATCTGCGGTCAGGATGCGGACACGCTGGCCGAGTGCCGTATGACTCCATATTCCACCCAGTAGGGCAACGTGAACGTAGCCCTCGGCGGTGATGGACTGAACAGCGTAGCCAACCTCATCGAAATGAGCCGCGAGCATGACGACTGGTCGGTCCTTCCCGCCATCCCGGCGTACGAACAGGCTGCCGAGATTGTCCTCAATGACTGTGCCGGAGAGAGAATCCCGAAAAATATCTCGTACCTCATCCTCGAATCCGGCTACGCCGTGCGCCTCCGTCAGACGGCGCAAAAGATGGATCGCCTGGTCTTCCATCGATGGTCTCCGTTGGTGCTCCATTCACTTGCCTCTGCCACTTCCCTCGAAGAACTCCTTTTGTTCCTTGAGATATGGCAAGTCAGCGATGTCGTTCATCAAGTCTCTGCTGTATTTCCATGTGTAGTTCCATTGCGAGGTGATCAGCGCATCGCCATGACGACGGGTCGTCGCGTCGCCAATAATGACTGTCGTAAAGAAGCGAAACGAATCCGATCGTTTAAGAAACTCGCCGAAGGGTGCAAACACGATACTCTCGTGGCGATCATCGGCACCGAGCATTTTCATGGTAGTCGAAAAGCGCGCGGTCTGGTCGCAAACATCCGTCACAATGGCCATGGGTCGCTCGGGGGGGATGTGTTCGCGGAGGATATCGAACGTGCGCTGCAGGCGGAACCGGGTCGTTTTTGCGGGCGTGGAAAGCTCGGGATGCTGGTCCGGCGGATAGAATTCCGGGTACGCCATATTCTCGAGGATCAGCTTGTACAGGACCAGCGCTCCGCCGCCCAGTGCCGCGCCGCGCAGCCGCTGCTCGATGACGGCGAAGGGTGTATCCTCATCGCCGATGGAAACCACGGTGAAGCCGTTTTGCAGAGGGGCACCCAGGCGTGCGGCCACGGTGACGAAGCTCGGGATCCCCGGGACCACCTCAACACGGAAGGCATTTTCGTACACTTCCCGGGCTTCAAGCAGGACACCGGCCATACCCCAAATGCCTGCGTCGCCACCGGAAACGACTGCTACGGATTGCCCTTTCAAGGCTTCCGCAACAATGGCGGACACTCGGTTGTGCTGGTAGCGCGAGAAGTCTTCCGAGCGAGCTCGCGCAGGCCGGTCGTCGATCACCCGTGCCTGGGGATTGATGTGCCCCCGGACCATTTCGATGAACCCATAATGGCCGGCGACTACGTCCACTGTGCCCAGGATTTCTCGAGCCCGTGGCGTGAGCTGGCTTTCAGAACTGCCGATACCAACAGCGTATATGGTGG
>WJJA01000573.1 GCA_014729955.1 bacterium | reverse complement strand
GCTCTGAGCGACTGATTTCCGCCATTTGACCGGCGGGTGGAGAACCTTACAGCGTCGAAAACGAAAACGTTCAACAGATCGCGACGGAGGGGTAGACGATGGGGGATTTTAACTCCCTGAAGAACGAAGCCGCGCAGGCGTTTCAAGAGAAGAAACTTCGAACCGCCCTCGGACACGCAACAGAAGCCAAAAAACTGCAGGAAGATGATAATGAGATCAATCGTATCATCAACAGCTGCCAGTTTGACCTGAATAAGGCGTCTGAGTTTACTCGTGCCGGCAACGAAGCGCTTGAAAATGGTGATGTTTCTACCGCTTACCAGAATGCCGTTGAACTCCAGAAACTGATTGCTCAGGATGACATGGTGGAAGATGAGAAAGAGCTGGTCTTCCACGCGACAGAAAAGCAAAAGGCTCGAGTCCTGATGGAAGCCAACAGCTACCAGGCTGTGGGCGACTTGTATCGTGCTCTGGGTGTTCTGGACGGCTACCTTGCTGAGAATGCGGATGACAAGGACATCGGTGCTCTTGCTGACCAGGTTCGTGATGCGATTCCGAAACAGGAAGCAAAACGCAGAAAGAACACAATCGTATACAGCGTCGTGATTCCTGCGGTGTTGATCATCGCGGTCTTCGTCGCGCTCGGGATTTTCCGTGCGAACCAGGAGCGAAAAGCACAGGAAGCACGTCTCCAGATGATCATGGATTATCTTGACGGCGCCTTCGTGGCTGTCCCTGCCGGTGAATTTGAAATGGGCGGCGAGATGGATATCCAAAATGAGCTGCCCATCCATACCGTTACCGTTCCATCGTTTGCGATCCAACGCACGGAGATGATCCAGGAGGTGTGGGAAGCGGTAATGGAAGGCAACAATCCAGCGTTTGCAAAAGGCAAGGATCGGCCGGTGGAACAAGTGTCGTGGACCGACGTGCAGGAATTCCTGCTCCGCCTGAACGAAATCGATCCGAATCAGAATTACCGTTTGCCCACGGAAGCGGAGTGGGAGTACGCCTGTCGTGCCGGTACTCAGACGCCCTATTATCTCGGGTCGTATGTGACCGACCTGGAAGACATTGCATGGTTCGGCGAGAATCCCGATGACGTGCGAGCGTACCCGCCGGGTTTGCTTACTCCCAACCAGTTCGGGCTTTATGACATGCTCGGCAATGTGCGTGAATGGTGTATTGATTACTACCATGACAACTACGAAGGCGCGCCGGGGGACGGTAGTGCATGGGAAGATCCGGCCACCGATTTGCGTGTCGCGCGGGGCGGGTCGGTGTACACCGATTCTCTGAACACCCGCTCTGCATCCCGCGGCGGTTTTGCTCCAGATACAAAATCCGCCGATCTCGGATTCCGTGTTGTGCGTGATGTAACACCGGATGAAAAGCAGACGATGGGACAATAGTCTGCTTCGGTCCTTTGTACCCGGATCACAATGCCAACCCTGTTCGCGAATGAATGCGGACAGGGTCTTTTTAGTCACCGTACGTGAAAAACAACAGGGTGGTATCGCCGAGGTTCTTTCGTTTCCACAATCGTGCGTCTGCAGGGGTCGGGATCTCGAGTCTTGAAGAGACTTCCAGAATGAATTCGCCTTGAAATGTCAGCAATCCCGAGGATATCACCTTTGAAGGTAGTTCTACAAGTTCCGGATAATTGTATGGAGGATCAGCAAAGATGAGCTCATATCGTCCTTCCTGTTGACTCTGCCGTTTCAACCATTGAAACACTTCAGCCTGAATGACCCGTCCGCGTTCTTCAAACCCGCATGATTTCAGGTTTTTCTGTATTACCTGAACCGCAGGACGTTTCTCTTCGATAAAGGTCGCGTCCGCTGCACCTCGTGCAAGTGCCTCGATTCCCAGCAAGCCGGAGCCCGCAAACAGATCGAGAACGGATGTCTCCCGAATGCGGGACTGGAGGATATTGAAGAGCACTTCTCGGGTACGTGCCGAAGTGGGACGAACAAAGGGAGGGGGTGATGCCAGTTTGCGTCCTTTGCCTTCACCGCCGGTCAGTCTCACGGCATCACGACCACGTGATAGCTTCCCATGCCGTTGTCGTGGGCAGAAAGGCGGAATGGACGCTGTCTAGAAGAAGCCATGGCCTCAAATAGCTCGCGAAGATCATCTTTCGAGGCACGCACAATTCCGTGATCGAGGACTTTTAATCCCAATGAGTTCACGAGGGATTCAAACTGAGCGAGTGTCATGCCTGTCTCGTCCGCAGGGTTTAGTCTGAAACCCGCTCGTTGCTGATCAGACGCAGACACAGGGCCGCTCAGACTGCCCTCCAGGATGCCGTTGTCCTGCAACACGGTATTGGCCCAGCGGTC
The DNA here is from genome assembly GCA_014729955.1 of bacterium. Lineage (GTDB taxonomy): Bacteria > Electryoneota > Electryoneia > Electryoneales > Electryoneaceae > WJJA01. Next base: position 5,866 of record WJJA01000573.1, on the reverse strand, counting down.
AATGTTGGAAGAAGCTCCGTTTGCGGTGACGGTCAATGCATCGCCTGTGAGAATGAGGGTTGGCGTGCGAACTCCCAGCGTATCGGCTGCGCGCATCACATTGGTGATAACTCCGGCGGAGGAGGGAGGTGTCTCCGGTTCCGGGACTACTTCAGTGGTGTCTTCTGCAATCGGTTGATCCGACGGCTCGGACTCGCTAAAAATACGATCCTTCATGAAGTAAACCCCGGCAGCAATCACGATGACCAGCGCGGCTATGATCAGGGGAACCGGACTGCGTTTCGGCTTATAACGTACTTCCTCATCGTCGTCTTCATCGTCGAGTAGATCATCCAGATCGTCATCGTCAACCGGTGCCGGCCTCCGGGGGGGCGTATCCGTTGCTTCCTGCGTTGCATGTAGGTCGTCAGATGACTCTGCCTCATCATCCAGGGGCGGTGGGGGATCAGCGGCTTGCGAGACGGGAGACTGGTCCGGCATTTCCGCAGGATGAGTAAGCCAGTCCTGGAGTTCCTCATCCACGGTTTTCATCGGGGGCGGTTCGGACGCCTTCGCCTTCGGCTTCTCATCCGGCATTTCTGCGGGATGAGCGAGCCAGTCGGCCAGTTCATCATCTACACTCGAGTCTGACGGGGATTTTGAAGACGTTTCAGACGGAACCGATTCCGCTTCCGGCTCAGATTGTTCTTCCGAACCTCCGAAGAGTTCCTGGAACGCATCAGCTTCGTCCTCAACAGGTGCAGGACCTTGCTGTTGTGTTTCCGGCCCGGGCTGAGCCGGTGGTTTTTCTGGAGGTTTTTGAGTCGTGGGCTCCGGTGCTGCAACAGACTGTTTTTCGTCCGGCAACGCTTCGGCCGACAGACCCTGACGTTGCCTCCAGAGCTTGTACAAGGCAAGCAGATCGGCGCTTTCCTCGATTTCACCGTCCGCAAGACCGGCCTGCAACGTGATCTGTCCGAGCGAAACATCATGTTCGCGGGCGAGCTTATTCCAGAACCCAAGCAGTTCGGGGCGAATTACAATGGCGTAGACCTGATCGCCAAGCGGTTGCCAGGCATAGATGTAGTCATCCAGATCGCCTTCCACATGGTTTTCCAGTTCCCACAGGATGAAGTCTTCCAGTTCTTCTTCATCGTTCATGGAAGGTGGTTCGAGCAACCATGCATAACCCCAGGGCGGGGTGAGGGCGATGTTGAGAGTATGGTTGGAGCCCAGCCATCCCCGGCGAATCTTTTTCATGGTTTCGCCGAGCAAGGCTGACAATTCAGGATGAGAAGCCGCCAGCGGCGTCGGCGGAATCCCGACTCCCGGGTCCGCTCGCTTCACATAGCGACCGTCAGGCAGATACTCCTCTAATACAAGCTCATCCAGATCCCAACGAAGGCGAAATATGGAGGCACCAACGTCCTCCGCCATACCGGCATCCCCTACGATAGATCAGCGTTTTTCTTCCCAGGACAGGTCGTTGTTTTCAATATACCCCGGATTTTCGATCGGTCCAACGCTGAATACCTTGTCCAGAAATGTCTTATCTTCGAGCTTGTACTCACCATCAAACGGCGGCTCAATCAATACACCCACCGTATCGATCTCCGAAATCTGATAACTCTCATCATAGCTCAGGTGCGGAAGAAGATCCTGCACATCAGCACGCTCTTCCCATTTTCGGATCTGGTCATCCAGCACGATGCGGAAAAGCTTGTTGCGGATCACCTTTTGATCCTCGTAATAAGAAACGGAATCGATTGGAACAGTGACCTGCGTTTCATTCTCTACGGATGTCGGCCGACGCATTTTGCTCATCTTGATAACTTCTTCTTCAAAGAAATCATCCGCCAATTCAAGTTGCTGTTCATAGAGGGATGAATCTTCCGATTCCTTCAGGAAGACATCCAGAGCTCCACGCGCCCGTCGTGCAAGAAGGTTCATTACAAGGTTCTTAGCAAGTTGATTCCCGACAACAGATTCCTCTACAGGATTCCGATGCTTGGTGAACTCCACTTCTCCATACAGGGTAAGACGAGTGTTCAAGGACAGTTCATACGGCTGACCTGAGATGGGATCGGTCCAGATTTCATCCAACTTGCGGAAAAGAATGTAGTCTTTGCTTGCGACCTGGAAGGGTTCCCATTCGAAATCATGGCGTTTGATCTCACCATCCGAATAGGCGATCCAGTAAATGTCGTCATCGCCCTTGCCCCGCGCAAAGGTGGTCAACCCGCGACGGGCCGCCAGCGACCAGCTGACGGGGTGCAGGATCTCGGCAAAATCCTCTTCAGGATGCAAGGTCAGCACTACGGAATCTTCATTGATTTCTTCGGCGGTTATCCTGCTGTAGTGAAATGTATCGGTAAACCCGATCAGGATTGAGTCGTTTTCCGCATCGTAAAGGGAGAGACGCTCATATTCGATGACAGGCGCTTTCACGTCAATGCTGTCGGTTTCCATGAATGCCTGGAGTGAATCGACAGAAGCCACATAATAGTTCTTCACGTCATGATAACGAAGAACGACTTTGTTCAAGTTATCCATCCGTTCACGGCTGTCCTCGATCAGCGCGTCCTGCTTGCGCCACAGCTTTTGGGGATAAAGAATACTGGCAAGCATGAAAACCAGCAGGATCACGATCAGGATGCGAAGAATCCAACTCCCCGTCGGATTCAGCTTATCGGTCTCCGGGACGGCCATGAGGCTCTCCTCAGCGCAGGTTTACGGTAGAACTGTCACAAGTGTATCTAAACGTGCCAACGTTTTCGGTCCAATGCCCCTGACAAGCAGAAGGTCACGCGTTTCCCGGAATGGACCATAGTTGTTTCTATGCGCCACAATACGACCGGCCAACACCGGACCCACACCCGGCAGCTCTTCCAACTGCTTTGCTGTGGCCCGATTGATATTCAGTCTTTCCAGTGAATTAAGCGTTCCCTTTTCAGGGCTTCTCCTCGACGCGGTGGAATGTAAGGAATTTCGTTTCCCATTGCCCGCTTCGCCGGAAAGATAACCACCTTTTTGAGGGATTTGCTCGCTGTCGGTCTCGGCTGGAGCGTTTGTGGAGCTGCCTTGCAGCGCACTCTTCGATGCCGTGGTGTCGATCTGAGTAACCACAACCGGACCCAGTGATCGGTATTCCCACATGCGTTTCAACTGCAGCAGGACAATGCCTGACAGAATAATAACAGCCAGGATGATCAGAATACGCAGTTCGCCGGACGTAAAAGCCCAGCGTACACTGGATTCTTTTAGAGGAGGTTTTCCATCCGATGCCATAAGCCTTCCGGCGATTACCCCGCTGAATCTCCGAAAATCGCGTCCTTCATTTTCTTGAAGAAGCTCTTCTGTTCTTCGGGAAGAGGGGGCTGCAAAGCCTCTTCATCTTTCATCTTCTTAAAGGTTTGCTTCAGATCCGAATTGATCCTCTGAGGTATCCAGGGATTGACACGAACCAGCAGGTCGCCTCGACCACTCGCCTGCAGACGCCGCAGCCCCTTGTGTTTGACGCGAAGAATTGTCCCCGGTTGAATCGCGGCAGGAATATCCAGCTCAACACTTCCGTCCAGGGTTGGAATTTCCACCGTTGAGCCCAACACAGCGTCCGCGATAGAAATGCGAAGATCAAACAACAGGTTCTCGTCATGTCGTTCGAACAACGGGTGCTCTTTTTCTTCGAATACGACGAGAAGGTCTCCGGACGGCCCCCCGTGCGGGCCGGCGTGACCTTCGCCCCGCATTGTAATGTAGTGCCCTTCCGCCACGCCGGCAGGAACGCCGATCTTAACCTTGGATTCTACCTTGGCGCGACCTTCTCCGTTGCAATCACGACATTTCCTGGTAATGTTCTGACCTGTGCCATTGCAGGTCGGGCAGGTGGTGACATTGACAACCTGCCCGATGAAAGAGCGCGTCACCTGTCGCACTTCGCCGGCGCCACCGCAGGTCGAACAGGTTTCCGGAGTTGAACCGGGTTCAGCGCCGCTGCCTTCGCATGTTTCACATTTTTCGAAACGGTTCAGCCGAACGGTTTTCGTCGTACCTTCGGCGATGTCTTCCAGAGACAATGCCAGGTTGATCTGCATGTCCCGTCCGCGTACGGTACGCCGTCCGCTTCGTCGACCGCCTCCCCGGCCTCCGCCGAAGATATCGTCCATCCCTCCGAAACCGAATCCGCGGAACACCTGTTCGAAGATGTCCATCGGGTCGAACCCGCCGCCGAATCCACCGGCACCGAACCCGCCGGCGCCCGGCATGTCATGACCGAAACGATCATAGCGCGCACGCTTGTCCCCGTCGGAAAGGACCGCGTACGCTTCGCCGATCTCCTTGAACTTCGCCTCAGCTTCCGGGTCGTCGGCGTTTCGGTCGGGGTGGTACTGCAATGCAAGCTTGCGGTAAGCGCGCTTGATCTCGTCTGAGCCGGCGCTTTTTTCAATTCCAAGAACTTCGTAATAGTCGCGTTTGGCCACGCCTTAGTCTCCCGTTTCCGGATTCGTTGCAACCACGACGCGACTTGGCCGCAGCAATTTGTCTCCCAACTTGTAACCCGGCTGATGCACCATAATCACAGTGCCGGGCTCCACCTCAGCGCTTGGATGTTGCATCAACGCTTCGTGCTGATCGGGATCGAAGGCCTTGCCCTGAGCGTCCAGACGTTCCAATCCACGTTTCTCAAGCAACTCATGCAATTTCTTCTGAATCATTTTCGCCCCGGAAATCAGAGCTTCTTTGTCCTTTGACGATTCAGCGTTGTTGAGGAGAAGATCAAAATCATCCAATACGGGCAGCATATCGCTGAGTACACCTTCCAGCGCTTCTCGTGTAAGCTGCGTGATGTCGGAACTGCGTCGACGTTTGTAATTCTCAAACTCAGCGCGTGCCCGCAGCATCTGATCGCGCAGACGATCATTCTCGTCCAGCGCCTGCTGCAATTTCTCTTCGACTTCCGTCAGTTCGAAACGATCCTCTTCAGAATGAAATCCCTTTTCTGAGCTGCTTTCTTCAGGATCACGTTGCTCCACCTCATTCTGAGGAGACGAGTTCCGGCTTTTGTTCTGTTCCGTGTCCGTCTGTCCGCGAGTCTTCGCCGCGCTCATTGCTGCTATCTCCTGCTTGTCGTTGTAACCCTTTGCATGGATACTACTTACGAATTCAGCTACAGTTCCGGTGTTCAGGGCTGCCAGCTCTTTCTGAGAGCGTCTGCCGTGAAATGCACGATTGCAGCATGACGGCCATAGTCCATTCGTTTCGGACCGATCACTCCCACGCGTCCGTGGGCATCGTCCACCTCGAATGGTGACACCACCACGCTGAACCCGTTAAAATCGTCATGTCCCAGCTCATTACCGATGGAAATCTGCACACCTTCCCGCAACCGGCCGGGACGTGACAGGATGCCCGCGACGCTATCTCGATGTTCGAGCATCTCGATGACTCCCCGCATCATGTCTACACTGCTGAACTCAGGCTGATTCAACGCGTATCGGGTTTCACCCAGGATCGCTTCTGCCGGTGCATCGTACACGAAGATATAATCTGAAAAATCGATCAGAGACCGCAGAAGGGTGACATCGCCCCGGAAATGGCCCAATCGTTCGTGCACTGTATTCCGGATTTCACGCAGGGTTAATCCACCCAGCCTGTGATTCAGAACTCGAGCGACCTGCTGCCTGTCGCGATCACGGATTCTGGATGTGACATCAAGTGTAACCGTACGGACAAGCCCGCCGGAGATTTCCAGTACAACAAGCAGCCTTCCTTCCGCAAGACGAACCAGTTCAACACGTTCGAGGACGCCGTCCCCCAGGTGAGGCGGGACAACGACGGCAATCAACTCACTTACGCGTGAGAGGGAACCGGTCAGTCGGTCTAACGC
>WJJA01000572.1 GCA_014729955.1 bacterium | reverse complement strand
GTGTTCCCAGCGTTTCCGCCGGGAAGGTCTCACCATTTTTTCTCCTGTATTCGATTTCATAGAGGTTGTAGTTTTTCACAGCCTGCAGGTTGTAACGTGTCTTACCCTGCCGGACGAAATCATCCGAGCGCGCATAAAACACTTTGGTCTGCTTTCCGATCACCTCCCCGGGTTGAAAACCGAACTCCTTTACGAAGGCAGAGTTGACACGAGTGATACGGCGCTCGGTGTCTGTATACACCAGTGAGTCGGGAAACGCTTCGAAGATCTGTGTCAGCTCGATGCGTTGATTGCGAAGCTCCTCTTCCATGCGCTTTCTGTCGGTGATATCCGTGAAGACCACGATACCGGCGATACGTTCGCCTTTGGCATTGTGGATGGGTCCGGCATTCGCAAGCACGACCCGATCTTCGTCGCTGTCACGACGTACGATGAATTCTTCGCTGCAGGTTTCGCCATACAGGACGGCGCGAGCCAGGGGAACATCACTTGGGTTGTAGGGGGTGCCGTCCATATAAAGGATTTGCCAGCTTTCCACATACTTCTCAATGTCGACGTCGTTCACAACTTCAGCGGCCGTCTTCCCGCGAATCATAAGCCCCGTTTGATTCACAAAGCGAAGTTTGCCGTCGGGCATGTCGGCGATGGCGATCCCGGCCCGACTCTGTTCCAGCGCGGCCTGAAAGAACGCCCGGCTCTCTTCCAGTTCCGCTGTGCGTTGCCGGACCACACGGCTGAGGGTTCTTGACCACAGCAGGACCAGGAGGAGAATCACCAGTAGAGGGATGATGACGACGGCCGAGTAGCGCAAGGCTGTGAACAGGTCAAAAGACGGCTCTTCATAGACCCCCAGCCATTTGCTGTAGATCTCACGGTACGCGCCGCTCTCCTCCAGGATCTTCAGGCCTTCCCCAAAGTTTTGCAGCAGTGATTCACGACCGGAAGCGACAGCATAGCAATACGCGGGCGATAGAAAGGAAAAACGGCCGACCACCAGATCGTTCCATTCGTGCTCATTGATCCAATAAAGCGCGGGCAGTTTCGCGACCAGTGCGCAATCGCTACGACCCTTCAATACAGCACGAAGGGCTTCCTTCTGGGTATCGACGACCGTCAGTCGTTCTGTGAGGCGCTGTTCCAGCACGAATTCATGCATGATATCGCCGCGCATCACAACGAGGTGCTGCCCCCGTAATTCCTCGACATCGGCGGGCGGGTCACCGGCATCGTCACGAACCACTGCGACATGACGGATAATGGTATGCGCCTGCGAGAAGTCGAACGTACGGTCCCGTTCCCGCGAATAGAACATGCCGTGCACCGCATCGATCTCGCCGCTTTCCAGCGCCTTGCGAACCTCACTCCATGGACCAAGGCGAATCTCGACTTCCAGCCCAAGTTCAGCAGCGATAGCACGAGTCAGATCAACGTTATAACCTTGCGGGTTTCCAGCTTCATCGAGGAATTCATAAGGCGGGTACTCCTGGTCGCCGCCGACGATCAAGGTGTCACGGATGTTTGCCTGCAGGTTCGGTTGGTTTGAAGTTGATGTATAGTGAGCGTGCGCCGGCCGGCAAAGAATCGTTAAGAAGAACAACAACGCGAAAACCGCTGTCGTTGTCCCCTTCACGCAGGGCGCAGGTATTCGCAGGATCGGTTGTCCCTTCGCCGAACCGTGTTGATTGGTTGAAGGGTTACAACGCAAATTCGAAAGATTTTCAGGATCAACGTTCCATGTTCGTGCTTTCAGATCCGGCATTCATACCCCTGTTTACAGCTGGAATGTGAGGGTCAGACCGTACGATCTCGGTTCTTCGACAAAGCCGGCCTGGCGTGGGAATTGACGCTGGTTGCCGGCTGCCCAGTATTGAATGACATAGCGGATATGATTGTGGGATATGAGGTTCAAGGCATATAAGGATGCGTTCACTTTTACGTTTTCAAACGGGAATTGCCAGTTCAGCAAAAGGTTTGTCGTGAAGGAGGGACGGGAGTACCCATAGTCCAGCATCTCATCGTAAATCGCCCGCATGGTCTGCAGAGTCTGCGCGGTGCCGTGTTCTTCATGCGCCTGCAGGAACTGATTGAGCATGTCGATCTGGCCGAACGCCCAATACACCCGCCCGTCTACATGCAGATGCAGGTTTCTCTGTATATCCTGCTCCAGGTGCAGCTTCAACGCATGTTTCGGGATATTGTTCATTCGATTCATTGCATACCCTTCCAGCGGAACATCGATGGAATCCGGCCCCATGTTGCTCAAGTAGGCATCTGTCGGCACGGCAGGATCCCAGGAAAGCTGATCCACGTAGGAATAGCTGCCGCCCACCCGGGTATGGTTGGACGAATAGGTCCCTTCCAACTCAAGGCCGACCGCTTCGAAGGTTCCCACACGGCCTGCATGCCCCTCATCCACCAGCCAGGCGACCTGGTCAACGATGTTGTAGAACCCGACAGTACGGAAACGCAGATTGGAGCTTTGCATGCGTGTGTAAGCCAACTCCACTTCCGATACACGTTCCGTCTCCGCTTGACTGCCTGCGATACGATCTTCTGAAAATAGATCGGAGAAGACCGGCAACCGCACCGATTGCTGCCATACCAGTCGAAAGTGGTTGGCTGAGTCCAAAGTGTACATCAATGCTGTGCGCGGTGAAAAAGCCCAGTCGGCATAGACATGTTTGTCCGCACGCCCGGAAAGCAGCAGGGTCGCCCGCTTGAACAGCCGCCAGTTCCCTTCGGCAAACAGCGAGACCATATTGCCGTCGATGGTTTCATTCAGCACGGTGGTCACATCACTATCGATCACATACTGATGAAATTCTGAGCTTTCGTCGAGAACGACATACTGCAATGGTCGCTGAAACCGGTAGAGAAAGGTATTTCGATCCAGTCCCCACTCCGGGCCGTACCATTGGTACTCAAATTCTGCGCCTGCCGCGATCTTGACATCTTCGGAATGCGTGTATTCCAGCACGGAACGGGCGTCAGCGATATTTTCGGAGAAAGAAGCCGAACGCTGTCGAATGTCATCGAACGGCAGGGTGGAGCCAAACAGCAGTTGATGATCACGATACCGTTTGGAATCAAAACCGACCGAGCTTCGTGACACGATGGAAGGCGAAAGGTCCAGCGTGTACGAAGTGGAAGCGACAAAGGATGCGCCTTCAAGGCCCGAAAAGGCCGGTCCCTCCTGAGCATTTTGTTCCTGGATCAGCTTGGTGTGCTGAAAGGAAGTGTATCTCATCCAGAAACGAAGTTGCTCCTTATAGACCGCTTCCAGGTTGATTTTGTATTCCGGACGATCATTGAAGTCCTCGAAGAGATGGGGTGCATCGCTGCCGTATCCCTGTCCGCCCCAGTCCGGTCCCATGAAACCGTATCCACAATGGTCCGCCCAGCAGACATAGTAGAAACGAGTATCGTCCAGTCCGAGTGAACGACTGATGCCCGCGTTGGCGATGATGCTCAGGTCCTTGAAACGACGGGCGTACTGCAGGGAAGCGTTCGCATACCGATACTCCAGATTCCCCTCGGCGAATACCTTCAGGCCGGGATCTGTATCGGAGGGCGATTTTGTGATAATGTTGATCACACCGCCGATGGCACCCGGACCGTAAGTGACCGACCCCGGGCCGCGGATCACCTCGATCCGCTTAATGTCGTTTAATTCCATATTCTGGATTTCATACTGCGGCCCCTGCAGCATGCGCAGGTTCATATTTCGTCCGTTTACGAGCAGGAGGAAGGAGTAGTTCTGATCGCCCAGGACGCCCCGTATTCCGATTCTTGGCCCCTGGTAATGGTTCACATACGTTGCTCCGGGCACATAGATTTCAAGCAGGTCCAGCAGGTCGCGCGCTGGTGTGGTTTCGATCATCTCACGCGTGATTTCCGTGTGTGCCACCGGACTGTCAATGCGTTCCGTTCCTGTGATCGTGCCTGCATAAACTTCAACCTGCATTAACTCTTCAAGGGACATGTCCAACATCTCTTCCGGAATACTAGCGAAACCGTTGGAAAATAGGAAAGACAGACATACCGGAAATAGGAAGCAGACGATGAAAGGCCGATTCAAGGGAAAAGGAGAACTCATGTTTGCCTCCAGGCATTCTTTACAACCCTGATTCTATTCTATGCATGGTAGCAGGGGGATACAAGTGATACATTCATATTTGCGAATTTTATTGTATCTGTGGTTTTTGTCGATTGGATTGCGTACACTTCTTTCATGGGTCTACAAGCGGACAGCATGGCATGAACGTGAGACAGACTATCATAGCGATTGTCACCGTGCTCATCTGGCACACCGCAATATCCTCGCCCCCGGCTCAGGGCAATGCCAACGACGAGTATCTGGTCAAGGCACTCTTCCTCACACGTTTCTGCACCTTCATCAGTTGGCCCTCTGAACAGGTGCCGGGCGCACAATCCGTGCCTTTCACGATTGGAATCCTGGGAGAAGATCCATTCGACGGTGTATTGGAGGAGGTTGTATCCGACAACGGAATACAAGGGCAACCTGCCAGAATCATCCATGTAAAAAACATCGATGAGGCTGCCCGCTGCAGGGTGGTGTTCATCCGCCATCCATCTGAATCGTTTGTTTCCTGACTAGTCAGCGAAATACGAACCAAACCTGTGTTGCTTGTGGACGATCTGGCTCAACGTGTTTCGGAAGGTGTTCACATCGGGCTGAAAATCCGTAACAACAAAGTTCGTTTCGACATCAACCGGGAGGCTTTTGAAGAGTCACGACTGGAAGTGGATTTTCGGTTGCTGCAACTGGCCGATCGAGTGATTCCGTAGGTTGAGGCGATGACGCTCTTTCAAAAGACATCCATCCGTTCAACGATTATCCTGATCGTATTCATGACGACAGCCGTATTGCTGTTGATCGGTTTTACCGCTGTCTTCGTTGAAAATGTATTGCACACTCGACGAAATCTCGTAGATCAGAACCGCTTGCAGGCCCTCTTAATGGCGGAATATCTGGTTTCGCCCGTTCTGTTTGAAGATGCTGAAGCCGCCATTGAAATCCTCGAAAAGGCCTCCGTGATTCCCGGCTTTCAGAGTGCTCATATTCACGATTCGGAAGGCAGGGTCTTTGCTGCGTACGGTGATACCTCATTGTATCAATGTCGGGAGCACATGGAGCGGCAGCACCGATTCGAAGGCGGTACTCTGCATACAAAAGTGACGATTGCATACCATGGGAAGCAGTACGGCAATCTCTACCTGCAATCGTCAACCATTGAACTCCAGCAACGGATCTTATTCCTTGGGGGACTGCTGTTCGGACTTCTGGTTCTGCTTTCGATCATCGGCATTCTGGTTGCGGATAAATGGCAAAGAGTGATCACCTCACCGATCGGAAACCTGGTTGAAAGCATGGGAGATGTGTCAGCAAGTAAGAACTACGCGACTCAGGTGACCGTACACGCCGACAATGAAATCGGAACCCTCTATACAGAATTCAATCAGCTCCTTCGTACCATTCATGAGCATCAATCCAGCCTGCTGCAAACTCGTAAAATCATCCAGGATCAGCACGACCAGTTTCTCGCAGTCCTCAATGCGTTCCCGGAAAACCTGTACGTTGCGGATCTTGAAACTCACACCATTCTATTCGCAAACGAGTCCATGCACGAACAATTCGGCAGGGACCTGATAGGACAAACCTGCTTTGAAGTGCTGCACGGGCTTTCAAATGAGTGTCCGTTTTGCACCAGTCGAGACCTCCGCGTTGGAGCAGACGCCGTACAATGGGAACAGTACAACAGGAATCTCGACCGCTATTATTCCATTACGGACAAGATCATCCAGTGGCCGGACAGTCGGTCGGTTAGGTTTGAAGTTGCCGTGGATATCACAGAATTGAAGCGCACGGAGCAGGTGCTGCGCAGCAGTGAAGCTCGTTGGCGCAGCTATGTCGAGAATGCACCGTATGGCATCTTCATTGCTGACAGCGAAGGTTGCTTTGTTGATGTAAATCCGGCGGCTACTGCCATCACAGGTTTCACCCGCGATGAGTTACGGGAAAGGAGCATCCCTGACCTGTTAGATCCTGAAAGCCTGCAGAAGGGACTTCAGCATTTTGAGGATTTGGAGGTGCATAATCGTGCGAACACTGAAGTCCGCTTTCGCAAAAAAGACGGATCCATCGGCGAGTGGAGTGTATCGGCAGTACGACTGCGCGAGGATCGATATCTCGGTTATGTCGAAGACATCACCGACCGAAAACTGGCGGAAGAAGAACAGCGACGCTTGGAAGAGCAGCTGATCCAGTCGCAGAAGATGGAATCGATCGGTCGGCTGGCCGGGGGAGTGGCGCATGACTACAACAATATGCTCAGTGTGATCATCGGCTACACGGACCTGATCGTGGAAGAGCTGGTGCCGGAAACTGCGATGTATGAGGATATGCAGGAGATCCTGACCGCCGCCCTCCGTTCACGCGATATCACTCGACAGCTGCTTGCATTTGCCCGAAAACAGGCGATATCCCCGAAAGTCCTCGACTTAAATGAGACGATTGCCGGCATGCTGAAGATGCTGAAGCGTTTGATCGGCGAGGACATCGAGCTGAAACTTCAGCCGAAACCCGATCTTTGGCCGGTGGAAATGGATCCATCACAGATTGACCAGATACTGGCGAATCTCTGTGTGAATGCGCGCGATGCGATCGACGGAGTGGGGCATATCTCCATTGAAACGAACAACGTAGTATTTGACAAGCCCTACTGCACAGACCATGCCGAATGCAGTCCCGGCGAGTATGTCATGGTCGCTGTCAGCGATGACGGAAGCGGGATGGACAGGGAGACGCTGAACAATATCTTTGAACCGTTCTTCACGACGAAGGGTGTGGACGAAGGAACAGGTCTTGGCCTCGCCACCGTATACGGCATCATTCGTCAGAACGATGGCTTCATCAACACATATAGCGAGCCGGGTAAGGGCACAACCTTCAGGTTTTACATACCTGCCTGTCTCCAAACCATGGATGAGTCAACGACCGGGGAATCCGATCCTTCCCTCATGGGTGCCGGCGAGACGGTTCTTGTCGTGGAAGATGAAGAACAAATCATGAAGCTTGCCTGCAAGATGCTCGAGGGCTTGCGGTACCAGGTACTGGCGGCGGACGAACCGAAAGAGGCTCTGCGCATCAGTCGTGAGCATGAAGGCGACATTCAGTTGCTCCTCACCGATGTCGTCATGCCGCATATGAACGGCCGTGAACTGGCAGAAGCGATGTCTCAACATCATCCGGAGCTGAAGGTCTTATACATGTCCGGCTATACGGCGAATGTCATCGCCACCCGTGGGATCATAGAAGAGGGAGTACACTACATCCAGAAACCGTTCTCCAGGGTAGAGCTGGGCGCGAAAATCAAACGGATTATATAAACGTGACACGCGGCTTCTATCGCTTGCTTCGTGTATTTATGTGATAAGAGAAAGTGTTTCGTGAAATCCCCAGGTATTGGGCGGCACGAGACTTGTTGCCGTCGAACTTCTCCAGCGCCCGCTGCATGATCTCCGCTTCCAGATCCTTCAAATTCAATGATTCGTCAGGCAGGCGGAACGCACCCGGTTCCAATACAGGGAGATGTGATTGATCATCGTGGAGTGCGATCTCAAGTGACTCCAGGTGGTAGGGACGCAAACTGATGTCGTCATATAGCACCGTTGCCTGTCGAATGACGTTGGCGAGCTGGCGCACGTTGCCGGGCCAGTGATGCGCTGACAGCATTTCGATCGCTTCCGTGGTGATGAAACGAAACTTGCGTTGTTGCTCTGCTGCAAAGCGCGAGAGAAACATCTGCGCAAGTGGAGCGATTGCCTCCTTCTGATCCTTGAGCGCCGGTATATGGATCCGGCCCACATTCAGCCGGTAATACAGGTCGCTCCGGAAACGTCGCTCTTCCACAAGCGATTCCAGTTTCTGGTTCGTTGCAGCGATAACACGAACGTCCAAAGGAACCGCTTTGTTGCTTCCGATCCTGTGGACCTCCCGTTCCTGCAGACTGCGAAGCAGCTTGGGCTGCATCTCCAACGGCATTTCGCCGATTTCATCCAGGAAGAGGGTACCGCCGTTTGCCTGTTCGAGTTTGCCGGCCCTTCCCTCTTTGCTCGCACCCGTAAAAGAACCGGGTGTGTAGCCGAACAGCTCACTTTCAAAGAGACTGGGGGCAATAGCCGAGCAGTTGAGCGAGACGAAGGGGTGAAGGGACTTTTCCATGCCGTGATGAATCAAGCGGGCAATCACCTCTTTGCCCGTACCGGTTTCGCCTTCAATTAATACCGTTACATGGGGATCTTCGTGGAATTGCAGGGCACGCGAGACAGCCTTACGCATCTGTTCGGAAAAAATCCCGACCTCGCCGTAACCCTCAAGCTCCAGCCGAAAAACATGATCCGCCGTTTTCCCTTTGTAATACCGTGTTTCATCTTCGTGAAGCGTCTTTTCTGTTGCTTTTTCGGACGTTTCGCGATCTTTGATCACACGCCTCAGAACTTTACCCAAATGCTCCATGTCGAGCGGCTTGGTGAGGTAATCGGTAGCTCCTTCCCGGACGGCAATGATGGCGCTCTCCATATCTGCATACCCGGTAATCAATACGACGCTGCTTTCATCGCCGCGTTCGTCGGATTTTACCTTGTGCAGCAATTCCAGCCCGTTCATGCCCGGCATGCGAATGTCGGTTACGATGATAGGGAAGGGGTTCTGATGCTGTTTTTCCAGCGCTTCTTTCCCACTGTTGCACTGGGTGACCTCCATCTGCAGAACGAGGCTCAAGTATTTGGCTGTCGCCTGGCGTGTAAGGTCGTCATCGTCGACGAGCAGAACTCGGACGGTTTTGTTCTCGACTGCAACATCAGCTGTCATTTTACACATCTTCCTTCCTGACGATCGGCAGGCGGATCACAATTCTCGCACCACCCTGCGTCGGGTTCTCCGCAAAAACCTCTCCACGAAAACGCTCTTCCACGAACATCTTCACGATTGCCAAACCAAGCCCGGTTCCGCCTTCATGACTGCGTGAGCTGACGAACGGATCAAATACCACAGGCAGCAGATCCTCGGGAATACCGGGGCCGTTATCGCGAATCTCCAACACCGCGCGTTGATCGCTCTTTTCGGTAAGCAGCTTGATTTGCTTATCGCGTTCATTCGTTTCATCCAATGCGTGAATACTGTTGCTGATCAGGTTGATCACAACTTGTTCGAGCTGCAGTTCGTTCGCATGCACCAGCGGGTCCTGCTCCGACAGGTTCACCTTGAGATGGATTCCGTGAGTCTGAACCTGACGATTCACAAGGTCCAGAGCTTTTTCGACGGTCAAGTTCAACGATATGTCCGTGTTGGGATCTTCACCGGATGGGTCTTCCCAGAAGGATCTCATATGGGTGATAACCTCGCCGATTCGCTTCACACCGGACTGAATATCTTCTGTCAGCTCGAGAGCGGCGTCGGGAAGCGAAATCTGACCGTGAACATGCAAATCCTTCAAGGTCTGGGCTGTCACACCGATCGCATTGAGCGGCTGGTTGATCTCGTGGGTGATTCCGCCCGCCATTACACCGATGCTGGCGAGTCGTGCGGTTCGTTCGGCAATCTGGAGAGCTTCTGTGTGTTTTTGCTCGGCTTCGAGGCGACGCTGAAGGACGACACGCTTCTCTTCTTCCATACGCATTTGCTCGGAAAGATCCATAAACATCATAATACCCAGTTCCATCTCACCTTTTTCATTTCGAATGACCGAGGCGGTTCTTGATACATAAGCAGTGGAGCCGTCCTTGCGGATATAACGTTTTTCCATTACGTCGTGAGGCGCTCCATCGTAAAGGTTATCTACAGACTTCTTTGTGTCTTCCAGGTCCTCGGGGTGTGTGATCGCAAATCTGGACATGCTGTTGTATTCATCGATGGTATAGCCCAGCAGGTCTTCCAATGCCTGGTTCACGGCAATGACTCTTTTTTCTTTGGTAAGGATCAGCATTCCAACGTTCGACTTTTCAAATACTGTTCTAAAAAGCAGCTCACTCTGAAGCAATCGTTCCTCCGCCATCCGCCGTTCCGTGATGTTGTTGATAATGGTGATGAAGAGTTCAACTTCACCGTTTTCGTTGTGGATAGGTGCGATTGACAATTGCAGCCAGATCGGTTTGCCCTGTCTCGTGAAGCTTTTTTGTTCGAAAGAAAGGCTCTTGCGTTTACCCGCAATCAATTCAGCCCGCATGCGATCAAGATGCTCATGATCTTCTTCAGGCACACGATCGTGGTAGCTTTCTCCGAGTAAGGGATAATCCTCCAGGCCTACCATGTCACGCCAGGCATCGTTGCCCTCGATGAACCGTCCACTGATATCTGTCAAGAGAATGCCGACCGAAGCGTTATCAAAGATCGCACGGTAACGTGAATCCACCTTCCTCGCCAGGCGAATCTCTTCGGACTGCTTTCGCTCTGTGATATCCGTAAGGATATGGAGGCAGACCATCCGGTTGTCCACCCAGCGAATCGCCTGCTGACGAATCTGGTACCAGGCATTTGTCGTGTCAGAATAGAACTCGTTGAGACGTTGCGAGCTGTCAGTCGAATCATCCGAGAAAGTGTCCTTCAGAACTGTCTCAGGGCAGTTGATTTTGCCACTCAGCAGATCGCGACAATCCGCGTTGAGGACATCACCAAGCTTATCGACGGCTCTCTGATTGGCGAACAGGATTTTCCTCGTTTCATGATTGCTGATTAGTACGATGTCATCGATGTTGTCCACCACGGTAACAAAGCGCTGGTGAGACTGCATCAAGCGTGCCTCTGCCCTCCGTTTCTCTGTAACATCATAAAAATTCAGGATGATACCACTTTTTTCCGGTGATTCAAAGTTGACCCAGCGGGCGCGAAAATTGAGTATGATTTCTTCGCCCCGTTGATTCTGTACGGAAAATTCCACGGTGTAGGTTTCTTCCGAAAGTGCAATGGCGTCGAGAAACTGCTGGATCATCGCGGTTTGATCCGAGGGAATGAGATCAAAGCAGCTCTGTCCGATGATGGAACCTGCATCGTATCCGGTGATGCATTCTCCCGAGGGATTGATATAGGTGATGGTTCCGTCGGGCGTCAGAAAGGCGATGCCGTCTGAAGAATTCTCAATCAGTACCTGGTAGCGTGTGCTGCTTTCGCGCTCGGCCTTTTCCGCGCTGATGCGTGACAAAGCAATTCCCATCTGGGCGGCGATCGCCTCCAGCATGGGATGGGACCAGGCGGGAATATCATCATACTTATGACTGCCGAACGTGATGACACCCACCACGGTTTTGCCGTCGAAAAGAGGAATACTGCCGTGGGATTTCATCCCGTCCTGCAGCAAAGCCCGCTTCAACGCAGGTACACTGTCGGTTTCGGCGGAGTTGATTCGCTGATACAGCTTTCCCGCTTTCAGAGTTTCCACAAGCAAAGGGTGCTCAGGGGGGATGAAGGCTACGGCATCCTGCAGAGATTCTCCAATCCCGATGGAATGCCAAAGGAACACGGAATCACCGGTCGGACCACTCAGGTAAATCGCGCCACTGTCAAGACCTACCAGGTCCAGTGCTTGTGTGAATGCGTTCTTCAGGGCACGGTCCGAATCTTCACCGTACAGCAGAGTTTCCGCGATGTCACGTTGAGCCTCGAGCATAATCTGGATTCGATAGCTTTCTGTAACATCTCGAACAGCACCGATAATCCGTTTCACACGGCCTGTATCACGATTCAGCACGGGGTAAGCATTGTCGTGCAACCAGAAGATTTCACCGTCATCTCGAACCACTCGAATGACTGCGACATGCGTTCGGCCGGCAAGCAGTTGTCGGCGACGCTGGGAAAACAGCTCGCGGTCGGCTTCGTGAATCGTCCGTTCGATCAAGTCATCCGTCGGCATAACAAACACATCAGGCAGACCATCCGTAGCCCACTCCGGAAGCACTGTACCGTCCGGTTCCACAGCCAACTCATAGGCATAATCGGCTGCGAGGTGTGCAATAATCTTATGTGTGCGAATGTCTTTCCGATCATCTGATTCAAAGGGTTGTCCCACAAAGGAAAGCAGGGTAAAGGAAACAGGCCGGTTGTTTCTGCCTCGTTCTTCGATCCGTATGGTTTTGCGGATACGGTAGACCCGCCTGGCATGGTCCCGCACAACATCCGTGTTGGTGTATTGTCGTCGTGGTCCGACCAAAGCTTCAATCGCTGAAAGCGGATCCTCGGAAGCACCCGCATCGGTACGATCGACCAGCCAACTGAGAAAATCGTGTTCTTCCACCGTGCAGTGCTTCGGCCAGACACGCTCGAGGGAGCGATCCTCCCGTACATGGTATGCCAGCGAGTAATCGAACAGCGCCCGGTCTTGTTCGACCGTGGATGAGTTCTTCTCTGCCAACTTATCACCCTTCCTGGACTTTCCAGCCTTGGATTCCACGCCGGTTTTGCGGGTTGAACTGTACAGGTCTACCCTTTCGACCGCACAGTCATATCGTTTACCGGTCTGTTCTGAACTGGTAAAACACAAACACTCCGTGGTTCTCATCATCCCGGAACCCGTTGGTCATGGAATCAAACATGTCACGGAGTGAAACAGCTACAGGATGGAACGCAATCTCTGCACCAGTTCCCGCGACTGAAAAGGTTTCTGAAGAAAGGGAAGATCCCCGCTGAGAATGTTCTGCTGTACAGCACGTTCTGCATACCCGCTCATGAACAACACACGCAGATCGGGCCATCTTACTCTCAAGGCATCGTGAACTTGCGGACCGTTGATCTTTGGCATGACAACATCTGTCAAGAGCAGATCCGGCGCGATTTTCATCGCTTCAGCTTTCATGAGTGCTTCAGCGCCGTCTTCCGCAGCAGTTACTTTATAGCCGAGTCCGGAGAGCAAGCTTGTAAGCATCTCACGGATCTCGTCTTCATCTTCGATCAACAGAATGTGTCCATCCCCTTTGAAACTGCTGAGCTGGTTTTCAATTCCGGCCTGATCGAATTCATCCGGTTGTTCATAGACGCGAGGCAGGAAGACTTTGAATGTCGTTCCCCGCCCCATTTCGCTGTAGAGATGAATGTGTCCCTTGCTTTGCTGCACAATGCCGTACACTGTGGACAAACCGAGACCGGTACCTTTACCTACACCTTTGGTGGTGTAAAATGGTTCGAAGATTTTGTCCCGGATTTCCATTGGAATGCCTGACCCGGTATCCGAGACCGCCAGCATGACATATTCACCCGGACGCAACTCGGCATGCTGACTTGTATACTCTTCATCCAGGTACACATTCCGTGTTTCAAGCGTCAGAGTGCCGCCGTCAGGCATGGCGTCACGGGCATTCACCGCAAGGTTGATGATCACCTGTTCGATCTGAGTGGGATCGGCTTTCACAGGCCAAAGGTCGTCTGCCGGGGCAAGCTCGATATGGATGTCTTCGTTGATCAAACGGCGCAGCATCTTGTTGATATCGTTCAACGTCGCATTCAGGTTGAGTACACGTTCCGCCATTACCTGGCTGCGGCTGAAGGCGAGCAGTTGCCGTGTCAGAGATGAGGCTTTACCCACGATATGCAGGATTTCGTTCATATTGTCCATCGCCTGATCGGGGCCTTGTGCAAGCCGCATTTTCGCCAGTTCTGCGTTTCCGCTGATGCTCGTGAGGATGTTGTTGAAGTCGTGTGCAACGCCGCCCGCCAGGCGCCCCACGCTTTCCATCTTTTGTGCCTGCTGCAGTTGGCGCTGCAGGGTGCTTTCACGGGTTGTATCTCGCACGAAGCCCAATACAGCGGGCTCGCCTTCCCACTCGATGAGGCGACAATTCAAGTGGAGTTCGAGCACTTGACCATTTCGATCTTTTGCCTTGACCGGTCTGCTGATTTCTTCGCGGTTGCCATTGATGAGTTGCTCGCTTTCCTTCGCGGCGGTTTCGAGTTCGATGGGGGAGAAGTGCCGGCTGAGATCAAATGACATCTCATCAATCTCGTCTATCGCGTATCCGAAAATACGTTTCAAAGCGGGATTCAGAAGTAAATTCACCCGGCCCCGAGCGACAAAGATTCCCTCCCCGGACTGCTCGAAGATGCTGCGGAAGCGTTCACCGCTTCGACTCAGTTCATGTAACGTTACATCC
>WJJA01000077.1 GCA_014729955.1 bacterium | reverse complement strand
GGCCAAGTGCATGCAGACGGCGAAATCATCGGCGCCGCCATGTGGCATAGCCGCGAGGAACTGGGTGCGGTCTATTCCGATTCTCTGTTCCACTACACGCGCTACAACCTTGCGAACAACTTCAACAGCTACTTCGAAGAAGTACTTGTCAATGATGACGATGACGGAGACCTGTCCAACGGCACGCCGAACAGCGATGTGCTCTATGAGCAGTTCGGACGGCACGGTATCGGCCCCGGCGATCAGCCGAACCTGGTCTTTAATTCTCTCGAGTTTGAAGATGGAAACGGCGATGGATTCATGCAGCCTGGTGAGACGGTAACCGTCAGTTTTGAGCTGCACAACGATGTCTGGCTCTATCCGCCGGCAGCGCAGAACGTGACCATGAGCGGTGCTGAGATGGCCGAGATCACCTGGAACACAAGTGAAGTGGTAATAGGGGAGATCGGGCCGGACGAAGTGGTCACACTGGACGACGCACTCAGCTTCACGGTCAACTCCAGCACACCCCTGACCTACGCCGACCTCGAATTCACGCTTGAGGCGAATAGCGGCGAATTCGAGCATACTGAAATTCGCACCGTGGTCTTCGGCGAAACCAATATTGTTCTTATTGACGACGCCACGGAGAGCGGACGACAGGCGCGCTACCTTTCGGCACTGCAAAACCTGGGAGTCGTGGCCTATCCCATGCGTACCGACAACGGAGCGGTTGTCCAGAACAACCTGGATCGCTTCGACATCGTGATCTGGTTTACCGGAAACGTTGAGGCACCGATATCGAGCCTGGACGAATCGCTGCTGCTGACTCATATCAACGAGGGCGGTGGTTTGATCCTAACCGGGCAGCATGTCGGACCACAGCTGAACACCACCATGTCCGACCTGGCCGCTACACTCGGTGTCGCGTCGACGTCAACCGTCTCCAATGAGGTCTTGTTAATGGGCGTGGACGGCCATCCGTTCAGCGGTGGTCACACCATCGCGATCAATGGTGTCGGCGGGATGTATGTGCAGAATCTGCCGTATACCATCGTACACGAAGGATCGGTCGAACCGATCTACACATTCTACCGCAACGGCGAAACCGGTGCGATCTGGAACCCGGATGTGGGAATGGGAGCGGCACTGTTCGGATTCGGCCTGGAAGGTGTAAGCGGCGCGTCCACGACGACCCCGGTGGAAGAGGTCCTTCGTCCGATTCTTGAACACTACGGTGTGCAGACCGGTGTCGAGGATCAGGTCGGCCCTTCGGAGTTGCCGTCTGCATTCGCTTTGTCGACACCGTATCCGAATCCGTTCAATCCAACGACGCGCGTACACTTTGACATGGCGCACGGCGCGGAGGTGCGCCTTGCAGTGTACAATGCGCTGGGACGTGAAGTCATGAGCCTGGTCAACGGATGGCGTGACGCCGGTCGTCATGAAGTGAACGTTGACCTTTCCGAGTTCGCCGCAGGCATGTATTTCATGAGACTGGATACACCCAACGGTGCCTTTGTAACAAAGGCGTTGTTGCTCAAATAGCAACAGCATCAGCTGTGGAAGATCTAAGGGAGCGCTCCTCGAGTGCTCCTTTTTTCTTTTTAAGAAACAGGGATTTCTTTCGATAGGGGGCACTGGATCTGCATTTTTTGGGATTTTTGTCGGATATCATTCTTATATTGACTGTCGCTTTCCTGACAGGGAGAAGGGGGCCGGTTGCACCCGGTGTTGAATTCGTTGCAATCCTGACCGGGTTGTGAAACATGTCACGTAACAGCTACGAGAGGATTCACCCTCATGGATGCTGAGATCCTCGCACGCCTGCAGTTCGCGTTCACCGCAGGCTTCCATTACATCTTCCCACCCATATCCATCGGCCTGGGAGTCATCCTCATCATCATGGAGGGGATGTACCTGAAGACCGGCAATGAGATGTATGAGCAGATGACCAAGTTCTGGGTCAAGATCTTCGGACTGGTCTTCGCTATCGGGGTGGCGTCCGGCATTGTGCTCGAATTCGAGTTCGGAACAAACTGGTCGAATTACTCGCGTTATGTCGGTGATGTCTTCGGGAGCGCACTTGCGGCAGAAGGTGTGTTTGCGTTTTTCCTTGAATCCGGATTCCTGGCGATCCTGCTGTTCGGCTGGGACAAGGTTTCGAAGAAGATGCACTTCATTTCCACCGTGCTGGTCGCATTCGGTGCTCATTTCAGCGCGATCTGGATCATCGTTGCCAATTCCTGGCAGCAGACTCCGGCTGGGCATCATATCGTGCAGGAAGCCGGCCGTGTCCGTGCGGAGATTGTCGACTTCTGGGCGGTTGTCTTCAATCCCTCCACCCTCGACCGCCTGTCTCACACGATCATGGGCGCCTGGCAGGCGGGAGCCTGGATTGTCATCTCCGTCAGCGCCTACTATCTGCTGAAAAAGCGGCATGTGGAAATCTCGAAGACTGCGATGAAAATCGCTGTTGTTATCGCGCTTGTCGCCTCCATCGGACAGCTGGTGACCGGTCACAGCTCCGGGGTTACGGTCGCTGAGACTCAGCCGGCCAAGCTTGCCGCGTTCGAAGGGCAATATGAGACGGAGGTCGCCGACCTGGCGATCATCGGCTGGGTGGATGAAGGCAATGAAAAGGTCATCGGTATCAAGTTCCCGAAGATGCTCTCATGGCTGATCTACGGAGATACCACAACCCCTGTAACAGGATTGAACGAGTTCGCCGAGGAGGATCGTCCACCGGTGCAGATCACCTTCCAGGCCTACCATTTCATGGTGGCGCTCGGGATGTTGCTGATTCTGCTTGCGGTCGTGTTCGCCGTTGGAACCTGGCGGGGCTTCATCTTCGAGCAGCCGTGGCTACTGAAAATCGGGATTGTCGCGGTGATTCTACCGATGATTTCCAACCAGCTCGGGTGGATCGCGGCGGAGGTCGGACGTCAGCCGTGGGTAGTGTACAACCTGCTGCGGACGAGCGAAGGTCTGTCTCCTGAGGTCAGTGCGGGACAGGTGCTCGGTTCGCTGATCGGATTTGTGTTGATCTACGCGCTGCTGTTCGCGCTGTTCATTTTCCTGTTCGATTCGAAGATCAAGCACGGTCCCGAAGAGCCGTGGCGTCAAATGGAGGGCAAACGGGCATGAGTGCGAATGAAGTGGTACAGGTACTCGATTTGAGCGGCTACACGCTGAACGTGGTCTGGTTCATCCTGGTCGGTGTGCTGCTTACCGGTTATGCCATCCTCGACGGTTTCGACTTCGGTGTCGGTATGCTGCACCTGTTTACGAAGAAAGACATCGACCGTCGTATCTTTCTCAACAGCATCGGACCGGTGTGGGACGGAAACGAAGTCTGGCTGGTGACCGGCGGCGGCGCCCTGTTCGCGGCATTTCCCGAGGTGTATGCCACGGCCTTCAGCGGTTTCTATACCGCCCTGATGCTGCTGCTGCTGTGTTTGATCTTCCGGGCGGTGTCCATCGAGTTTCGCAGTAAGCAGGAGATGCCGTGGTGGCGCAGGATGTGGGATATCGCCTTCTCGGTCGCCAGCCTGTTGGCAAGCTTGCTGATCGGGGTTGCGCTGGGAAATATCGCCGTGGGTGTGCCGCTCAACGACAAGTTTCAATATGCCGGCGATTTCTTCAGCCTGCTGAACCCGTATGCCCTGCTTGTCGGCATCACAACGGTTGCGCTGTTCCTGATGCACGGCTCGATCTACCTCGTGATGAAGACAGAGGGGGAGCTGCAGGAAACGGTACGCGGCTGGATACGCAACACGATGATCTTCTTTATCATCATGTATGCGTTGACGACGTTTGCGACCCTGCTTTATGTGCCGCACATGACGGAAACCATCCGGCAGTACCCGGTGCTGTTTGCGGTGCCACTGCTGAACATGCTGGCGATAGCGAACATTCCCCGCGAAATCCATC
>WJJA01000571.1 GCA_014729955.1 bacterium | reverse complement strand
CGCTTCGACGATTCCGGGCCGACCTTCCACTGCATTTTCGAGTTGATCTACTTTTCCCGTCCGGACAGCCTCATCTTCAACGAGAACGTTGATAAAAGCCGCCGCAAGATGGGCAAGAACCTGGCGCTGGAACATCCTGCGGATGCCGATATCGTGATGTCGGTACCGGACAGTTCCAACACCGCCGCACTGGGATACAGTCAACAGAGCGGCACCAAGTTTGAACTTGGATTAATACGGAATCATTATATCGGACGCACTTTTATTCAGCCGACACCGGCCATGCGCGAAATGGGCGTGAAGCTCAAATTCAACCCGGTGAAGGGACTGATTCGCGACAAAAAGATCGTCGTTGTCGAGGATAGCATCGTCCGCGGTACAACTCTGCGAAAACTGACCAGCCTGCTGCGTTCACATGGCGCGGAAGAGGTGCATATCCGGGTTTCAAGCCCACCCATCCGCTTCCCGTGCTACTACGGCATGGATTTTCCTACTCGTGATGAATTGATCGCCAACAATGCCAAAGTGGATGAGATACGTGATACCCTTGGCGTGGACAGTCTCGGATACCTGTCCGTCGAGATGTTGCTCGAAAGTGTTCGCAGAACGGAAGGGCAGGGATACTGCACGGCTTGCTTCACGGGGAACTATCCTGTGCCGGTGGATGATGCCGAACATGCGGAAGACAAGGGTCGCTTCGACGCATGACGGGTGAGACGGAACCGGCGCCCGGGAATCGCGGCAAACGACTCCCGGATTACTTCTTCGTCCTGCGTCCGACACTCTGGTTCCCGGTGTGGACCATGATCCTCGCGGGTGCGGGCGGCGTAGCTCTGCCCGGGGTGAATGCCCTGCCGGATATAGCAGCCATAACAGGATTAAGCATTTTGTGGGGCTGGGTGTACCTGGTGAACCAGATTGCGGACATCCAAACCGACCGAGTGAACGATAAGCTGTTTTACTTCGCGGAAGGCTGGTTCAGCAGGCGCGAAGGAATTGCTTACAGCATCGCCCTGTTTGTTGTGGGCACGGTCCTGCTGCTCTTGAGTGAAAAATGGACACTCTTTGCCCTCACCCTCGGTGTGTTGATGTTTTCAGGTATTCTCTACAGCATCATTCCTGGTGCGTGGAAAAATCATCCGTTCGGATCCGTCGTCGCCACTCTGCTGGGTGGAGCCCTTTGCTTCCTGATTGGGCGAGCGTTGGCAGGCCGGCCGCTCTTCGACTCCCCCTTGCAGACGGCGGGTTACGCCGCCGCTTTTCTTGCCGCCGGTCTGCTGACAATGGTCCCGGACATGAAAGGGGATCGGGAAGCAGGCAAACGGACCTTCGCAGTCGTCTATGGAGTGCGCAGCACAGCATGGACAGCGGTCCTGCTGCTGATGGGCGCTGTCCTCGCTTCACTCGCTTCCGGGGACATGGTGTTGCTCTCCGCCTCCGTTGTCAGCCTGCCGTTTTATCTGGCCGGTGCCGCGCGTCTGAATGCATCGGCAGTCGCTTTTGCCGCACGTTTCTCCATCCTGTTGCTCAGTCTCTCAGTGGGCCTGCTCCTCTACCCGGGATACCTCGCCATCATAGGGATCTACTATCTTCTCGCTCGCGTATACTATCACAAACGCTTCGGCTTACGCTACCCGACACTTACGGGAAGATGATTCATGGCAAGACGCTGGTGGGAGAAGGATTCACGTTCGCAGGCGGAGAGACGGTCTCATACAGACTACCCGGGATTTGAGATCAGCCGTGTACTACTCCCGCCCAACCTGATTTCGCTTACACGACTTCTATGGGCCATCCCGGCCGTGATCCTGCTGGCGCGTGATGCCGGTCCACGCATGGATATTATCGCCGGCATTTTACTGGGTCTCTCCTTTCTGACCGATATGATTGACGGGATCGTTGCCCGAAAGTTCAACATGATCAGTGACATGGGGAAGGTTCTGGACCCCCTGCTGGACAAGGTTGTCGTTCTGATGGTCGGGGCGGCCCTGGCGTTTACCGGGCGGGAGCCCGGTATGCCGGAATGGTTGTTTATTGCGATGGTGCTGCGAGATGTGACCATCCTCGCGCTTGGCTGGAAAGTGTTGCAGGAAGACCGTCACCTCTTTACAAGCTCCTGGACCGGTAAATTCACCACTTTCGCAATTGCGGTGACAATGGTGTCGTTTATCTTTTCTTTCCTCTTAAGCACGCCGGTGTTGGATGCCATGTCATGGGTTGTATTCGGGGCTTTAATTGTGTCCAGCGTGGACTACATGGAAAAATACTGGAGTGTGCGGCATAAACGGACATGAAAGGTGGATGCGGAGTCTGGAATGAGCATACGTGTCTTTGATACATACAAACGAAACAAAGTCGAATTTCGACCCCTGTCGCCGGGGCAGTTGAAAATGTACAACTGCGGTCCGACGGTGCACGATTTTGCGCATATCGGCAATCTGCGCGCCTACTGTTTCGCCGATACCATCCGTCGCTGGTTCGAAAACCGCGGCTACGATGTTCTGCAGGTAATGAACATTACGGACGTGGATGACAAGACCATACGCAAGAGTCGCGAAAAAGAGATTGGCCTGGGCGACTATACCGAACAATACCGGAAAGCGTTTATGGAGGATCTAGCATCCCTGAACATCCTCCCCGCTCATGTCTATCCCAACGCTACCGACCATGTCGATGATATGGTCAGGATTATTGAAACTCTGCTGGAGAAAGGACATGCCTATCGAAGCGAAGACGGTTCAATCTATTTCAACGTGAAGTCTTTCCCGGAGTACGGTAACCTTTCGGGCAAGCGGATCGAGGATCTTCGTGTCGGTGAGCGTGTTCGTAGCGATGAATATGAAAGCAAGGACGATGTCCGCGACTTTGCACTCTGGAAGGCGTGGGACGAGGACGATGGTGATGTGTTCTGGGAGACGTCCTTGGGGAAAGGACGTCCGGGTTGGCATATCGAGTGCTCAGCAATGTCATCGCGGCACCTTGGCCCCGTATTTGACCTGCACACGGGTGGGGTCGACAACATCTTCCCCCATCATGAGAACGAGATCGCCCAGAGCCGCTGCTCGCTGGACGCGGACTTTGCAAGACACTGGATGCATGTCGAATACCTGATCGTTGAAGGCCGCAAGATGAGCAAGTCTCTGGGGAATTTCTTTACTCTTCGCGACCTGTTGGAACAGGGATGGTCTGCACGTGAGATCCGCTATGTACTCGTCGGCACTCATTATCGCAGCCAACTGAATTTCACCATCTCTTCTCTTGAAAGCGCACGCCAATCCCTGGCCAGAATGGACGATTTCAAGCAGTCCTGGTCGTCCTGGCCGGAAGGAGAAAGCACACCGGAAGCGCTGGAAGCACTCGAAAGAGCGACATCGACCTTCGATGCCGCGATGGATGATGACTTGAATGTGCCGCAGGCGCTGGCTGCCGTCTTCACGTTCATCCGTTCTGTGAATGCGCTTGCAGTCGAAGGCAAAACATCATCTCAATTTGCTGCCGACGTGCGTGAAGTATGGACGCGCTGGAACCATGCGCTGGGCCTGCTTGAAGCGGATGACTTCGCAACCGGGGAAGAGATCGACAGCGAGTGGGTGGAGGAGCAGATCCTCGAGCGACAGGAGGCGCGAAAGGCAAAGGATTGGGCCAGGGCGGACGAGATTCGTGACGAATTGCTTGAGGCAGGCATCCAGTTGAAGGATGGACCACAGGGCACAACCTGGAAGAAGATCTGACATGAAGCTCGGTATGCCGGTACGAAACGTTTTATGCGCTCTTGCAATCGCAATTCCATTGCTTCTGTTGCCGGCGGGCTTTCAACTCGCCACGGCACAGGAGCCCTCCGACGATGCTGGATCGAATCCCGTTTCCGACATCAGCTACAGCTTTCCGGACAGCATTCCATTCGGCGTGGGCGAACGTCTGCGTTACCACATGGATTTCGCCTTTGTCCGAGCCGGTTTAAGCGAAATGATGCTGCTCGGTGTCGACAGCACCACCTCACAGCCTGCGTTCCATTTCCGCAGCCGTGTTCGCAGCACAAGCGGCATCGACCTCGTATACAAGGTGCGCGATGTGGTGCAGTCCTGGTTCGACATGGACAGCCTCTACTCGGTCCGCTTCGAGAAGGATATCCGTGAGGGATCGTTTCGCTCACGGAAATACCTGGACTACAACCACCACACACAGTGGGCCTCCATCTCCAATGAATTCGGCCCGAAAGGTGTGACAGCGATTGAACAATGGACCCATAACATTATTTCCGCCCTGTACTGGGTTCGTACACAACCGCTGGAAAAGGGGAAGGATCTGAGAATCCCTCTTCACGACATCGACAAACAGTATCCGATGGTGGTGAGGGTGTACGGTCGAGAAACTGTTGAGGTACCGGCCGGCAGATATGAATGCTGGAAAGTTGAACCCATGGTGGAATCTGAAGGTCTGTTCAAACAGGCCGGGCGGTTGTGGGTCTGGTTGAGCGATGATGAACACCGCATCCCCGTAAAAATGAACAGCAAGATTCCCGTCGGTGTAATCGAGGGTAAGCTGGTTGATTACCAGCCGCCCTTTACCCCCGAAGAGCTGCAAACCTGGTCTGAGGATTTGGCACCGGACGACTGGGATTGGTAGCAATTCACCCGGGCAAGCCGGATCCCTTCCTTTCTACGGTCTCCACGGAGAGCGTGCTCGGAGTAACTTTCACGGAACCGTGACGGTCTCATGAGCAAAAGAACCGGAGCCGATGCTTTGAAAGGAGCGCTGTCATGAATCGCTCTTACCGATTGTTAATGATTGTCCTTGTTTTATTCGTTTCTGCCGGGTTCCTTTTCGCGAGATCGATTGAGCGAGAAACGTTTGTTGAACCGGTTGACAACGCAAAGGAAGCGGAGATCACCTTTGAGATGGGACTGTGTGAGATGGATCTAAGCCCGGGAAAAGCGGACGAATTGATCCATGTCGAAGCGATGTACGATGCAGACCATTTCAAGCCGGACTTCCGGGTGAAACGTGACACCGACAAGGTTTATGTGTACCTCAATCCTCGCGGCGATGACAAGTCCGATATGGACAATATCGATTCTGACGATCACTACTACGATGTGAAACTGAGCCCAGAGATACCGATGAATCTGAATTTCGAAATCGGCCTGGGTGAGCATGATATGGACCTGTCCGGCTTGAAGATCGAACGGATTCATATCGAATCGGGACTGGCGGAAACCAGGTTGAAACTGGACAAGGCCAATCCGATCACCGCGAAATCGATCGATGTTGAAACCGGACTGGGGGAATTTTATGGAGAAGGGTTGGGTTACCTTCGCTTCGAACGCTTCGATCTGGAGTGCGGTCTGGGCGAAGCAAGCGTAGACTTCACCGGGTTTGAAGGGGATGGTGAAGTGAATCTTTCCGTGGGTCTCGGAGACCTTGAGATCATACTGCCCAAGGG
>WJJA01000570.1 GCA_014729955.1 bacterium | reverse complement strand
GAACCCCCGTTTCGGCGATGCGGCCTGGGTGGACGAGACTTCGAACGCGACCTGCGAGCTGGTCGCCGATCTGTACCGTGAATACGGACGGATTCCGGACGAGAGTATCGCCCTGGCGCTCTACACCGGCATCATGACCGACACCGGCCGATTCCGGTACGGCGTGAACGGTCCCCGTGCGCTGGCGACGGCTGCCGGACTTGTGCAGCAGGGTGCCGATTTCAAGCATGCAGCCGAAGAGGTCTTTTACAAGAAAGACATCCGCAGCTTGAAAACGTTCGGTGAAGTACTGAAACGCACCGAGGTGGAAGCGGACGGTCGTGTCTACATCTCGCATCTCACGCTGAGCGAGACGGATGTGGATACAGAAGGGTTTATCGAAACTCTCGCCGGCATTGAGGATGCGGAAGTGGTGATCCTGATGACGCAGAAAGAAGACGAGTTCTTCAAGGTGTCCCTGCGGTCCAACGGGCGCGTGAACGTGTCCGACCTGGCGTCCGGTTTCGGCGGAGGCGGGCATGCGAAGGCGGCGGGGTGCCGTCTGCGCGGCTCGTTCGAAGATGTGTACGGCAAACTCCTGCACGCATCCGTCGAGGCGCTGGGGTGAAGGGTCTGATGCCGGCGGAAGACGGCGGCTGGTGGCTGCTGATCGACAAACCCTCCGGCCGGACCAGTTTCGGTATCGTGGCCGTCGTACGGCGCATCACCGGAATCAGGAAGATCGGCCACGCCGGAGCGCTTGACCCGGATGCCACCGGTCTGCTGGTGCTGGCGCTGGGCCGTGCGACGAAACAGCTGGGCAAACCGCTGTCCGGGTACAAGGCATACGAGACAACGGTGCAGCTGGGCTTGTGTTCCCCGACTCTCGACCTCGACGCGCCCTGGACGATTGAAATCGAGCCTCCGTTATTTGAAGAGGATGACATCCGGCAGGCGTTGCGGCGCATCAGGGAGAAAGGTGAGCAGGTACCGCCGATGGTATCGTCCCTGAAACGTGAAGGCCGCAAGCTGCACGAGCTGGCGCGCAAAGGCCTGTGGTTGGCACGTGAACCCCGGCCGGTGGAAATCGAACGGCTCGACCTGCTCCGATACGACACCGATACCGGCGAGGTGGAGCTGGCTGTCGCGGGTGGCGGCGGGTTGTATGTGCGAGTGATCGCCGAGGACCTGGGAGGTGAACTCGGCCTGCCGGCCGCACTGACACGATTGCGGCGTACGCAGGTCGGCGACTGGAGTATAGAGGACGCAACGGATCTTGAAACCGCGGCCCGGGAGTGGCCCGAAGGGACGGCATGAGGGTTTTTCGATACGGTTCGGACGAGATTGAACGGCGCGAGGATGCGTGCGTGACCATCGGCACCTATGACGGTGTGCATGTCGGTCACCAGACCATCCTGGATCGTGTGATGGGCAACTGCACATCCACGGTGATCACGTTCGACCCTCATCCGCAGCACGTATTGAGGAACAAACCGGGGAATGTGAAAATCCTCACTCCTCTGCCGGAAAAGCTGCGCAAGCTGGACCTGCTCGGGATCGACCAGACCGTTGTGATTCCTTTTAACAAGGCGTTCGCCGAGATCGAACCCGATGTGTTCCTTGAAGATATTCTCATCGGTACCATCGGCTTGAAACGATTGGTGGTCGGCTTCAATCACGGCTTCGGAAAAGGACGGCGAGGAGGTATCGACTTCCTGCATGAGCGGGCGCCGAAGCTGGACTTCGAACTTGACGTCGTCGGACCGCAGGAAATGGAGGGAGTTACGGTCAGCTCGACGAAGATCCGTGAGGCGCTCCATGACGGCCGGCTGGAGACGGCCAATGAATACCTCGGGCGTCCGTACCGGATCAAGGGGACGGTTGTGCGCGGTCGCGGGAAGGGCCATGACTTCGGCTATCCCACGGCGAACCTGCAACCGGAGCACCCGATGCAGCTGATTCCGGCAGACGGGGTCTACGTGGTACGGGTTATCTACGGCACAAGGATTTTTGACGGGGTCGGATCGATCGGCACGCTGCCGACCTTCGGCGAACATCCGCGCGCCATCGAAGCACACCTCTTCGATGTGAAGGTCGACTTGTATGAGCAGCCGATCGAAATCGAGTGGCTCTCTTACCTGCGCCCCCAGGAAAAGTTTGCGAACGCGGATGCGTTGATCGAACAGATGAGAGTCGATGAGATGCAGGCGCGGGATTTTTTGAGCCGTGCGGAAACGGTGTAAGTTAATTGAAAATTATAAATTACGAATTACCAATGATGATTTGCGAAATGAAAACACAACGTTCTGTCATGTCTTGCTTGCCACAGGCACTAGACGGTAGAACGAGTCTATCGGATGTACTTCAGTACCAGAAGCGGTTTTAAACTACAAAACATATTCATACACAAGATTGAGGAAGAAGGAGTAGCAGTCATGCCTCTGACGAAGGAGAAGAAGGCGGAAATCATCAAGAAGTACGGCCGCGATGAGCAGGATTCCGGCCGTACTGAGGTGCAGATCGCGTTGCTGACGGAGCGGATTAACGATTTGATCGGTCATTTCAAGGAGCACCAGAAAGATCACCACTCTCGTCGCGGCCTGTTGATGATGGTCGGTAAGCGCCGTCGTCTGCTGGACTATCTGAAAGACAGGGATGTGCAACGCTATCGTGAATTGATCCAGGAACTCGGCATCCGCCGGTAAGCTGGAGGCACGCCGGCGTACCACGACAATCCTGCGCCGGCCACAGGAGGTGTTATGATCGTCTCAAAGGAGATGGAATTCGGGGGCAGGCCCCTGACAATCGAAGTCGGCAAGGTTGCGAAGCAGGCGGACGGCGCCGCATGGGTGCGTTACGGCGACACCGTCGTCGTCGCCACGGCGGTTTCAGCTCGCGAGCGTGCGGAGCACACCGACTTTTTTCCGCTCACGGTGGACTACCGTGAAATGAAGTATGCCGGCGGGCAGATCCCCGGCGGGTTTTTCAAACGGGAAGCTCGCCCCCGCGACAAGGAAACCCTGATCGCACGGATGACCGATCGTCCGATCCGACCGTTGTTCCCCAAGGGATACTATTACGAAACCCAGGTGCTGATTCGTGTCTACAGCCATGACGGCGAAAACGAAGGCGATATTCCGGGCGCGCTGGCTTCTTCGGTCGCGCTGATGACCTCGGACATTCCCTTTGAAAGCCCGATCGCGACCGTGATCGTGGGACGGATTGACGGCGAGTTTGTCATCAACCCGACCACCGAACAGCTGCACGATTGCGAGATCCAACTGATGGTTGCCGGCACGGAAGACGCTATCACCATGGTGGAAGGCGAAGCGAAAGAGGTCAGCGAGGACCTGTTCCTCGAAGCGCTCGACTTCGCGCACGACAACATCAAGACCCTGATCGCCTTCCAGAAGGAAGTGATCGAGGAGTTCGGACAGAAGCCGACCCGTGAATGGGAAGCGGTGCTGACGCCGGAGGAGATCTCGCAGGCGGTGCGTGAAGAGGCGGAAGCTCGTGTCGACGAAATCGTACAGATCCAGGACAAGGCGGAGCGCAAGAGCGCCCAGAGCGCGTTGAAAGACGAGCTGCTCGAAAAGCTCACCGAACGCTTCCCGGAACAGGAGAAGTACATCGGCGCCGCGATGGGCGAACTGGTGAAAGAGAAGATGCGCCGGAACGTGTTGGACAAAAAGGTCCGCCTCGACGGGCGCGGCACGAAGGACATCCGTGACATTACCATCGAAACCGGCTTGTTGCCGCGTGTGCACGGTTCCTCCCTCTTCACACGCGGACAGACCCAGTCGCTCGGGTCAGCAACGCTTGGCACACGTGAAGACGAACAGAAGATCGACGACCTCGAAGGCACCTACTGGAAGACCTTCATGCTGCACTACAACTTCCCGCCGTTCTGCGTCGGTGAAGTGCGTCGTATCGGCGGCCCCGGTCGTCGCGAGCTGGGACACGGCCACCTGGCGGAGCGTTCCATCAAGGCGCTGCTGCCGGCATGGGAAAGCTTCCCCTACACCATTCGTGT